>JAAZCL010000150.1 GCA_012513315.1 Bacteroidales bacterium
AGGATGAACTGGCTGAGAAGATAATTAGTAGCACTATGAAAGAAGGTGATACTGTTTTGGTTGACTTCGACGAAGAGAACCAGAAGATTGTAATGAAACTGGATAAAGAGAAGATTATGAACTAAGCAATTTTGCTTGAGAATAAATATAAATTATTAAAACCCTTGCTGAATTTTTCGGCAAGGGTTTTTTTATATTAGATATTAGTGCAGCTTTGTAAAATAGCCTCAAGCAATTATGCCTGAGGCTACATTTAAATTATTAAGCTAGATAGCTATATCTTAATTCCAACCTGGATTTTGATTTCCGTCTAATGCAGTATTAGCCTGCATTTCACTTAACGGAATTGGCCATAGTAATGCGTACTCAGGTATTGCACCAACTTTAGTCTGTCCTTCTGGTTTATTTTGAATAACTGCAGTAGTAAGTGGCACCCAATTTAAACTACCAGATTCTACTCCGTTAGATTGTGGATAAAGGCGAGTTCTTCTAATATCATCCCATATTTTAAATTCAAGTGGAAACTCATGAAAACGCTCTGTAAGAATCGCTTGAATTAATGCATCACCTGAGGATGTAACATTTGCCAATCCTGCGCGAGTTCTAACTTGATTAAGATAGCCTCTGGCGTCTGCTTCGTTTCCTGTACGTGCTAAACCTTCGGATGCAATTAGTAGTACTTCGGCATAACGGAATATTGGCATATTATAATCACCATTACGTCCAATCACTAACGACTCCTCATCAAACCATGCCCAATTACCAACAGTATTTAAGGTGTGACTAATACCTGTACCATCAGTGTATTCTGTGAAAAAGAACTGCTTTTCCATATTACGAATATCATCAGGATGATAACTGTTCAACAATAAATCAGAAGGCAGATAGGCGTTATACAAAACATCACCACCCGGTTTAAAAACACTTGCGCCATCAGCATTCTTCCACTGAAAAGCATCTGTACCGATGGAACGAACTGCGTATGAGTTACCAACATTATAACTTGTTTGGTTATACTCTTTAGCATAAATAATTTCGTTGGACGATTTGGTTGTCTTTATAACATTATACGCCGAGTTTAGGTCTGTACTACTACCAGCGGGCTGTATAAGAGCATGCTGCCCACCATTAATTACATTTATAGCCATATTAGCAGCTTTAGTGTAATATTCATTCCCACCATTAACTGGGGCCCCAGCCCATTGCAAATACACATTAGCAAGCAGAGTCTGAGCCATTGGTCTTGTTACATAGCCATCGTTGGCATAAAATGAAACGTTTGGCAAAGCACTACCACCTATAATTTCTAGTAAATCAGTTTCAATATTTGCATAAACCTGTGCAGAAGGCGTGCGCTCAACATATATTCCTTCTAGTGAAGTATATGGTTTGTCGATATAAGGAACATCGCCATATTCTTTTACCAAGTAAGAATATGCATAAGCTCGAAAGAACTTACCCTGAGCAACAAAATTAGCTATTTGCGCATCACTCAAAACATCTGTCATTGTAGGTACATTCTCAATTACAAAATTGGCACGTGATATACCTATATAAAACTCTGTCCACATTTTTTGAGAAGTTGCATCAAACGATTCTATATTGAAATTAGCACCTTCTGAAGCATTTGTAAACGTTCTGTCTTTACGTTTATCAATAAAAAGACCTGACATTACTCCTCCCCACATTGTGGCTTTCGGTGTCCATCCACCATCAACATCAATGTTGTGCAAATAAGGAACTCCACCAAAATATAGAGCATTTACACCTGTTACTGCATCTGATTCAGTTTTCCAAAACTGCCCTGTTGTTTTCTCATCAAGCGGGTCTTCTCCAAGAAAACTCTCACATGAACTTAACACAAGTGCAAAGGTTATTACACAAACTATGGATTTAAATATATATTGTAATTTCATAAGATTACTATTTTAATAATTCATGACTATCAACTAAAAAGTTACATTTACACCCAAAGTGAAAGTTCTGGGAGTTGGATATGTAAAGAACTGACGGTTAGTTCCCCATTTATTATCACCTAATCGTGATGAGTTTTCAGGATCAAAGCCTAAATAATCAGACGATGTGATTAAGAAAGCATTATTTACGTTTCCATATACTCTCAATGAATATAAACCTACACGTTGCAGAGAATTTGGAGTAAATGTATAACCTAACTGAATAAGATTACCACGTAAATATGAACCATCTGCTACCCATGTATCATCTGCATTAGCATTATTTCCCATTCCGAAGTTTGCAAGACGAATTGCTTGTGCAGTTCCAGTAGGATTAAGTGTTGGATGCCATGCTTCCTGCCACAGACGATCTATACCACGTGTGAGGAAACGACCCTCAGTTGAGTGGAAAAACTCTTGCATAATATCTGCACCCCATGAGAATTGCAAATCAACAGTAAGATCAAATCCTTTATAATCAAAAGTGTTTATAAAAGAGCCCATCCAATCTGGCAAACCGTTACCAAGAATTTCTCTTTGTTTATAAGTTACTTTTTCACCTATAGTAGAAGGTACATTCATCGTTTCTCTATCCCAATTAGCTTCAACACCATCATAAATACCTGCACGCTTATAGCCATAGAACGAAGACAATTCTTCACCTTCACGAATAAGCATATCATAACCAACAAAACCATCGAGTAGAATCTGACGTTTGCCAGTTGCAACATCAACTGAAGAGCTCTCGTCAAGCTTCTCAACTTTATTTTTATTGAAACTTAAATTAAGAGTACTATTCCACTGAAAATCGTTTGTCTGAATTGGATAAGCATTTAATAACAAGTCGAAACCCTTATTAGATACCTCACCTATATTACTGGTAATAGAGGAAAAACCTGTACTTCTTGGAATTGGACGGCTCAATAGAAGATCTGTTGTATACTTGTAGTAATACGAAGCTTCGATATTTAACCTATTATTAAATAAACCAATATCCACGCCAATATCCCATTGGTTTGTTTTTTCCCATTTCAAGTCGGGGTTAGGCATGCGCTGAGTATAAGATACTGTTTGCAACGATTCTCCAATGATAGTGGTAGATTGGCCTATTGTAGCTAACGATGCATATGTGCCAATTTCTGAGTTACCTGTTACACCAAAAGAGGTATGAGGTTTCAATCTGCTAATTACAGGATTATCAGCTAAAAAGTCTTCATTTGTCATTAACCAACCAAGACCGATTGATGGGAACCACGAATATTTGTTGTTAGCACCAAACTTAGATGACCCATCCCAACGGCTTGTAACTGTTGCCAAGTATTTATTATCATACGAGTAAGCAAGGCGAGCAAAATATGAGTTCATTGTCCATTTATCATGGTCGTTACCAACAGAAGGTCTGTCTGACCCTTTACCTAAATTGTAATATCCATAAAAATCGTCGGAGAAATTACTGCCAACAGCATTAAACCATGTATAAGTTCTTTCCTGCCACGAGACTCCCCCCATTGCATTAATTGAGTGACTACCAACTAGTTTATTATATGTCAGATAAGTCTCTTCTTGCCAATAAAGTGTATTAGAGTTACTTCCTTCTGCTCTACCTGTAGAACTCTGATTAATAAGCGGACGTGGAGTAAATGGAGTATAGTTTGCATTACGATTATTATGATAGTCGACACCAAACTGCGTTTTTAAATCCAAGCCTTCAGCCAAATGAAAGGTTAGCGCAGCATTACCAAAAACTTGAGTTCTATATTGTTTAGCTTCCATACGTTTAAGCAACTCTACTGGGTTTCCTACTCCTTCGGGACTAAATCCTTGCATTGCATTTGAATTGGGGTTGCTCTGATCTCGATATATAGCACTAGTACTAAAGCTATTTGTCTGTGCGTACTGCCCATCAAGCATTACTGGAAGAAATGGCAACAACTCTACCATTGTACGCAAAGCGCCCTGCCCGTATGGATTATCTGAAGTTCTGTTACCCCAAGAGTGGTTTACAAGCAAGTTGATTCCCGTTGAGAGCCATGAAGTAGGTTTATCATCATAAGCCAACTTAGCATTTAAACGCTTAAAAAAAGTGTTATGCAATACACCCTGTTGATCAGTATAGTTGATAAAAGCTCCAACAGAATGATCGTTATCGCCACGTTGAATACTTATCTGATGATTCTGAGAAACTGCTGTTCTTGAAGCCTCTTTCTGCCAATTTGTATTGTACTTAGGAGTTCCATCGACATTAAATATTCGATCATCTGTAAATATTTGCGAAAGGTCGGTTGTAAAGTTCCTGTTTTGCCACAAATTAGCATTTTCAAGTCCCTGCTTGAAGGTACTCATCCACTCGTTTGAATCCATTACATCCATATATCTTGCCATCTGGCTAACTGATACTGAACCACTATAAGATACACGTGCACGGTTGCCTGTGTTTCCACCTCTTTTAGTAGTAACTAGAATTACACCATTTGCACCACGAGCGCCATAGATAGCCGCAGAAGAGGCATCTTTCAACACTTCAATCGACTCTATATCATTGGGGTTTAAAAATTGAAAGTTAGACATTACAACTCCATCCACTACATAGAGAGGGCTGGCAGAAGCATTAATAGTTGAAATTCCTCTAATTATAACTCTCATCTCGCCACCAGGTTGGCCCGTATTAGAGAAAATATTAACACCTGCAGCCTTGCCTTTTAAGCCTTCAAGTGCATTGAAAGATTGATTCTTGATAATATCGCTACCTTTAGCAGTTGAAATAGATCCGGTAACATCAGATTTTCTCATTGTTCCGTAACCAACAACTACAAGCTCATCTAAAGTCTGTGTATCTTCTACTAGAACTATACTAAAGTTGCTTATTCCGGTTGTATTGATTTGTTGATCTAAGTATCCTATATATGAAATAGTGATTACAGCACCTGCAGAAACCTCAAACTGAAAATTACCATCTACGTCGGTTACAGTACCGTTTGAAGTGCCATTCTCAATGATGTTTGCTCCAATAATAGGTATTCCTTGAACATCAACTACAGTTCCTGATATTTGCCTTTGTTGCTTAACACCTGCAAATGATGTAAGTGAAATGTTAAGCAATAAAAAAGCTAGTAATATTTTGCCGGCAAAAAACACATGTTGCCTGCACGCTCTGTGAGTATTCTTAAATTTATTCATTTATTCTTTTTTTTATTGATAAATTAAAAACTTTTTAATCCAGACTTGGATATTTTCTAGAGTTTTTAGAACTTTGCTTTAATGTAGCAGTAGGTTTTTTTCTTTTTTATATCATAAGCATTTATTTTTTTAATTATAAAGTAATACAACTTGATAAATAATAAAGTCCTTTTTAGGGGATTGAATTGGAATAGACTGACACCTTAATTAAATGTGGCTTAATATTTCATTACAAATATAAAAATAAAATATTAAATTAAAAGCAAAACATTAATTAATTTAAATCAATGTTGACAAACTATATTATAAAAATTTACAGGTAATGCTTAGAAAACCTTTAAACAAAAAGCATTTGAAGTTGTTAAATGAGACTATAACACAATAAATAAGAATTAAATAAATATGACACAAGATAAAATGAAAATAGAAGTTTGGACAGATATAATGTGCCCATACTGCTACTTAGGCAAAATAAATTACGAAAAAGCACTACGCCAGTTTGATCATGCAGATGAAATAGAGCTTCAATGGAAAGCGTTTCAACTAAACCCCGATTTACCTGACAAAGGAAATGGATATCCTGTAAAAGAATATCTTATAAATAGTGCGGGATATCCTGAAGAGGGAATCAAAAGTATGTTTGACAACTTAAAAAAACTTGCAGATGAAGCGGGCGTAGAGTTTAACCTTCAAAATGCAGTTGCAGCCAACACACATGATGCTCATAGATTGATAAAACTTGCTTCAAAAAGAGGTTTGGATAGTGCTGTTCTAATGAAATTATCAAAAGCATACTTTGAAGAGGCTAAAGATTATAGCAGCTGGGATTTGCTTATTTCTATTGGTAAAGAAGTTGGTTTGGATGAAAATGAGATACTTGATATGCTAAAAAGTGATGAGTATTCTTATGAAATAAAACAAGATATACAAGAAGCCGGCAACCTTGGCTTCGACACAGTTCCAACTTTCTTAATGGACAAAAGACAGGCAATAGTTGGTTCTGAACCAGTAGAACTTTTCCTTGAGGTTTTAAACAAATCATACAATGCTTGGAAGAGCCGTAATAACGAAACAGCAAAGCCAGAGATTATTAAGGGTAAGTCGTGCTCAGCTGATGGCACTTGTGATATTTGAACTATAGAATTGAATTGTATTTAAATGGAATTCTTACAAATTGAAGCAGGAGACAAGACCAGGTGGAGTGAGGTCTGGAATTTATATGAAGAAAGCTTTCCAGCTGCCGAGCGAAGAAAAGTTGAAGATCACCTAAATGCTTGTAACGATGATCGCTTCTTCCCACTCTCTGTATGGGATGGTAATCAATTGATAGGCTTGATGTTCTTTTGGGAGTGGAACAATTATCGCTATCTCGAGCATTTGGCTGTAAACCCAAATATAAGAGGTCATGGCTATGGTACTCAACTTCTCAATTATCTGCGAGAGTCAAATCATACAATTATTCTTGAGATAGATCCCCTGATAAATGAATTGTCGGTTCGCAGGTTACAATTCTATGAACGTGCGGGCTTTACGCTAACACCTTATAGATTTGTGCATTTACCTTACCGTTTGGATGGGATTAAACAAGAGCTACTCATACTTAGTTATCCTAAAATGATAACTAAAGAGCAGCACAACCATTTTCTCGAGTTTTTGGGTGAGGAGGTTATTAAATACTGCGAAGGTTATACTTCTAATAAAACTTTATAGTACAATTTATTTTATAGTAAGACTTACTTTATTGTATTAGTTATAAGTTAAGCTCATATTTCAGAAAGCTTTCTAACTCCAAATACAAGTATTATTTAATCTGAGGAATAATTAGTTCCTCAGTTATTCTTATATCTATAAATCCCATCTCCTCAAGCATAGCGGTTAAAACCATTCTAGCCTGATCTGTAGCATCTTTAAGAATGCCTTGCTTTACAGCATCGCTTATCATAATATTTTTCTCTCTTGAAAGAGCCTCATTGTAATCAGAAATTTTGATTGGATTAAAAGCATTCTCACTCTCATTATAAATTTGAACAGAACCCTCGTCAATTACAGTATCAAATATTTCGGGCTTAGGAATAGAAACATGCACCATTGAGTCGGTCAATGCATTAATCTTAATACGACTAAAATCTACTCCGGCCTTTAAGTATCCGTTGTATTTCAAAAGAAAATACTTGTCGGTTAACGGAATATTAATGTTGAGGATTCTCTTATAATCCTTAAATCCTATAACTCCGGTGTAGTTGTGCTTCACTAATGCAAGTTCTTGAATGTGACTTATTCTACTCATCACTGTGGTGCTATCATATCCTACTTCTTTATCTGTTAATTTATTAGTTACAAGCAGAGTAAATGCCAGAATCACAGTAGTGAGAAAAAAGAAAAGAGTGGGTATTGAAATCTTTTTCATAATAATATCAGTTTATTGTTGAATACAAATTGCAACATAAGACTGACACAAAAATAGTGATAAAGTTATTATATAAAAGCATATATCGTAGAAGTTAGCTATAACAATCATTAAATGTAATTTGTACATCTATTAATAATTCATGTAATTTTTTTCGAAAAAGCAACATGAATTATTTGTATGTTTGCGACCTTAATTTTCAAATAAATTAAAGTTACAGCTCATTTTCAAATTAAAAAATAATGAATAAAGGTTCGGGCTATGCATACACAAATGGGCAACTTTCTTGGTTGGTTGTTTTAAGAATTCTTATTGGTTGGTTTTTCTTATACGAAGGATTGGCAAAAATATTATCGCCAAATTGGACATCATATGGCTACTTAATGGACTCGAAAGGAATTCTTTCACCATTATTTACAATGATTGCTGAGAATCCAACGATGATGGGAGTTACTGATTTTATAAACATTTATGGATTAACGATTATTGGGTTGCTTTTAATATTGGGACTCTTTGAGAGAGTTGGTTATTTGGGAGCAGCTATTCTATTATTATTATATTATTTATCCCACCCACCTATGTTAAATGTTGAGTATATGCTCCCTTCTGAAGGAACTACGTTATGGGTAAATAAAAACCTTGTGATGTTGGTGACAGTTGTAGTACTTTACTTCTTTCCCACATCTAAAATAATAGGATTAGACAGAGCATTTTTAAAAGATAGGAGTAGTTATGTCAGAAAATAACAAAAACAATATACATACCGACAAGAAGAGTAACTCGGATGAGAACAAACCTGTAGTGAAAAACAACACAGAGAATACATCTACAGAAAACAGTTCTAAAGACAACAGTACATCAGAAAACAAGCCAGTATCTAGAGGAAGACGTGATGCTTTAAAAACCTTGGCTACAGTGCCTGTATTAGGTGCAATGGCATATGGTGTATATAAAAAGAGGAAGAACGAAATATTCAATCGTTCCGCAGCCGATATGTTTCATTTTCCCACAGAGGTTGCCCCGTTTGCAGCATCCACAGGCGACGGAGAAGCTATTAGAATAGGAATAATTGGCACTGGGATAAGGGGAAAGCAGCTATTGAGTGGGTTAGGGTTTTCATCTCCAACAGAAGTGCAAGAACTGATAAATTTAAATAAAGCAGACTCAACGAATAAAAGGTATCAGGATTTTATTGAACAGGAAGATCTTAATGTTAAAATTACTGCTGTCTGTGATATTTTTGATGTACACGCCGAGGAAGGAATTGCTGCAGGTGCAAATATATACAGAGAGGGTTTAAACGGTAAATATGGTGATAGCCCAAAAAGATATTTAAACTACAAAGAGCTACTAGCTGCAGATGATGTTGATGCTGTAGTTATTGCATCGCCCGACCATTGGCACGGACAGATGACTATGGATGCAGTGAGAGCAGGCAAGCACGTATATTTAGAGAAG
>JAAZCL010000151.1 GCA_012513315.1 Bacteroidales bacterium
ACCGGATCTCAAGAATAATCACTGGTGTGATCACCCTGACGGATCTATTACGGTGTCGAAATGGAGAAGAGTAGTACAGGATGATTTTGCCAATCGAGCAGACTGGATGCAACCCTGAAGTATAAGGTTATTACTAATCAACCGGAAATCAGATTTAAAAAAATAAATAAGATGAAAAGGAAAGTCTTAAGAACTTTTGCAATGACAATGCTGACTGTTTTCTCTATGAATCTTCAAGTGTCAGCTCGAGAGATACCACTGGTCTATAATACCGAAAGCTCGGTCACCCCTTTTGAAGTTTGTCTGCCCTCTTTGAAAGAACTGCCTGTAATCGAAAAACTTCCCGATCCCTTTGCATGGTCAGACGGGAGTGGGCGTTCAACCCTTTTCGAGGACTGGAGTCGCAGAAGGATGGAAATTGGTGCTGAGATTCAACATTATGAGATTGGTGAGAAGCCAGCACGACCGGACTCTATTACTGCCGACTTCAGTGATGACACTCTCACTGTATGGATAAATGTTAATGGTGAACAATTGATACTCAAATCTCATGTGATTATACCTGAAGGAGAGGGCCCCTTTCCTGCAGTGATAGGTATAGGCAGAGGTTCCGGCAGCTTACCGGCTGAACTCTTTTCCTCTCGCGATATTGCACAAGTAACTTTCAATTTTGCTCAGGTGATGGCTTGGCAACAGAAAAGAGGAGAGGAGCCGATTAACCGTCTTTATTCCGATTTGGTACATATGGGTGCGTATAGTGCTTGGTCGTGGGGGGTGAGCCGCTTGATTGATGGTCTTGAACTTGTGAGCGATAAGTTACCTGTGGATTTGCAACGGCTAGCTATTACGGGCTGTTCTTTTGCTGGCAAAATGGCACTATTTGCTGCTGCATTTGATGAGAGGATTGCTCTTACCATTGCACAAGAATCGGGTGGTGGTGGTGCTGCAGCGTGGCGTGTGTCTGAGACATTGGGTGAGGTGGAGACCCTTGGCAGAACCAATTTTGTATGGTTTATGGAGAAATTGTCTCAGTTTTCTGATGATGTGAATAAGCTGCCTTACGATCACCATGAGCTGATGGCTATGGTGGCACCACGTGCATTGCTGGTACTTGGCAATCCCGATTTTGAGTGGTTAGCCGAAGAGTCGGGTTTCATCTCTTCTAAAGCTGCAAAACGTGTATGGGAAACATTTGGGATTGAAGACCGATTTGGATTCTCAATTGTAGCAGATCATGGTCACTGTATGCTTCCAGATGTGCAAAGGCCTGAAGTGGAGGCTTTTATTGATAAATTCTTGATGGGTGATAAAACTGCTAATACTATTGTTGAGATCCATCCCTATTCTGAAGAGAAAGTTGCTTCGTGGATGGATTGGTAATCAGAAGATAATCTGTATTGTGATTTGTTAATTTAGTATTATCTTTGCGGTTTGTTTTAAAACAGACAAAAGCCGTAGTCTTTCAAGATTTTCGGTATAAACCAACTGCAAAGATAAATATGAATTATAATAGTCCTGCCCAAGCTGCTAATGATTTTAGATTGGCGGCTCTTGATAAATGTAAGCGTCCGTTTTGGGAATTTGCATTAATGGCAATTCTTGGTGGTACATTTATTGCTATTGGAGGTTTGCTCACTGTAATGGTTGCAGGTGGTATGCCTGGTGTAGCTGCGGTTAACCCTGGTATTGTGAAGTTTGTGGCGGGTGCACTGTTTCCGGTGGGGCTAATTATGGTTTCTATAACGGGGGCCGACCTGTTTACGAGTAATTGCGCCTCATTTACTTTCCCTTTGATGAGGAGAGAGTTGCCGCTATCGAAAGTGGCTTTGGTGCTGGTTATATCGTATTTGTTTAACTTTATAGGTGCTCAGTTTATTGCATATGTTTTATCTGCAAATGTGGGACTGCTAGATTCTGATCCTTGGAGGGCTTACCTCATTAATTACACGGAGCTGAAGATGAATCAAGATTTTATGACTGTTCTATGGAAGGGTATTGGTGCCAACTGGCTGGTGTGCCTTGGTATGTATATGGGTTATGCGGGTAAGGATATTATTGGTAAGTGCATAGGCATTTGGATTCCGGTAATGTTGTTTGTGACTCTTGGTTATGAGCACTCTATAGCAAATATGTTTTTTATGCCCGCAGCGATATATGTGGGTGCTGATATCACTTGGAGTAGTTTTATTGTTGATAACCTTGTTCCTGCTACTATTGGTAACCTAATTGGTGGTTCTGTACTTGTGGGGATGGTGTATTGGTATTTGTTTTTAAAGAAGAGGGCTGAACAATAGTCGATATTTTACTGTTCTATAATCAGATAATTAAGGTGTTATTTTAGAAAGGATAGGTATGATCTATTTTATTGTTATTTTATTACTGCTGGCTTCCGAACTGTTGTATCTGCGTCTTGCATCTAGAAGAGATTCTCTTAGGAAATGAGCTAAAGGTTGATCATAGACTTGTTTCTGTTTTCTACTTCTTTTTGCAGCTTATATGTAGTACTTTAGTGATATTGCTTTATCCCAAATGGGGTGTATCGATATTCTGGATATTGTTAGTAGTATTAATGAGTCTTTACTTATTTAAATTCAGGGTAGTGAAAGTTGTAAAGCAGTTAAATTAACATCTTAATTCAATCTAAATAAATTGAATGTTGAATTTTATAAAACTCAAGCGTGATGAAACAGAACTATAATACTTTATCAAACAGACCACATTTAGCCGTATTAACAACCGATGGATTTCAAGATATGGAAGCTATAGTTCCCATTGGATATCTTGTGAATAAAGGTGCAGATATAACTGTAATTGGTCCCAAAAAAGGTAGGGCTAAAGCTTATAACAACGACTATGAACTTATTGTTGAGAACGAAGTGGGAGAGGTTAGCATAGACGATTTTGATGCATTGTTAATCCCCGGTGGCAAAGCCCCTGCTGCGCTGAAAGAAGATGAAAGCTCTGTCAACTTTACAAGAGACTTTTTTATGACTGGCAAGCCAGTGGCAGCAATTTGCCACGGCCCACAAGTGCTAGCTGCCGCTGGTTTGCTTTTAGGAGTCATTACCACTGGTGTAAGTAAGATAAAGAGCGAGTTGGAGGAAGCTGGTGCTATTTATAAAGATGAAGAGTTGGTAATCGATGGCAACCTAATTACATCAAGGGTGCCCGAAGATTTACCAGTGTTTGTAAAGGCTATTGAGGAAGCATTAGTCACAAACCCCATCTATTGAGCAACTTTGTCCTTTAGTAACTTCAATCTTAATTTCTGGGTTAGCTTCTCTCCATTCTGCAAATGACTTCTCAAGCGTCTGCAAAAA
>JAAZCL010000152.1 GCA_012513315.1 Bacteroidales bacterium
GAATAGCATCGTATACTCTTTTCTCTTCAGGGGAGAGAGTATAAACGGTAGTTGAATCGGCTAAAGTTGTAGATTTCTCTATTTCGGGATCCTTATCGCTCTGCATTGCTCCTATAATTACACCAGGTAGTCCGATTGTGTATCTTTTGATTGCGTTAAGCAGATTAAAGTTTTTGTACTGTTTGTCTGAGTAATAGTCATAGAGTGTTATAGGCCTTCCGTTGGATTTCTCAACAATCACCTCTGTTTTCATTATCTCGCGAGTAAATGGGACGCTTTTGATGATCTCTGGATATACAACTGGCGAAAGGGTGCCTTCAGTCATCATTGCTGTTCCTAAGTTTACACCCATTATGGCTGCCACACCACCCAAACCACCGCCACCTGATCCATTGCCACTTTGGGGAACAACAGTGCAGGTGGATGTATACTGTACGGGTGAGAAGAGTGCTATAAACAGGCCTATCAACACAAAGATGCCGGTAACCTTAAGTATAAAGCTTCGTCTTACCCACAGCTTTTTTAACAAATCTGTAATATCAATTTCGTCGTTATGATTGTCTTGTTTCATGTCTCTTATCTTACAAGATTGGATATTAGCAATGCTATTGATGCTATTGATGTGCCTAAACCAAGGATTCCCTGCATGTTAAGCGGTTCTCTTTCGGGTTTCTCGGGCACTATTATCTCGCAACCGGGTTCTATCCTTGCCCATCGTCCGGAGGAAACTTCACCGTTCATGTAAACTACAAATGGTTTGCCCTTCATTGCCAGACGCGAATAGCCTCCCGCCTGATTGATATAATAACTAATTTTTTTGTTTTTCTTATATGTCACCATATTGGGATAGAGCACGGCTCCCGATATCTTAATTAGCTCGTTGTATTCGGGCACATTTAACACATCACCCTCTCTAAGAATAATATCTTCGGGTCCCCCGGGGTTTTTAAGTGCTTTCTCCAGATCAATGCCAACATAGTGTGTGGCAATGTTTTCATTGTTTATCTCTTCCATTAGTAGTGAGTCTGTATTCAACCTATCTACCTGTGTTTTTATTTGAATAGATTCTTTTACCTTCTCTTGCTCCTCGGGTGTAAGCCTGCGAGAAAGTCTGGCTCCTTTAGAATAAGCGTAAGGAGTTAGTCCACCAGATCTATTGATCAATGATGAGAGTCGCTCATCTTTTGTAATTTTTGAATAACTCCCTTTAAAAAGCACCTCACCTTCTATGGTAACAAGTTGCTGCTCTTCATAACCGGGAGAACGTCGAATTATTATCTGGTCGAACGGTTCCAACACGAAGTCGGGATTATTTGAAACTATCTCGCCATCTAGTAACGAGAATGTATGCACTGTGCTGGTATTCTCGGTAATAGTAGTTCCTGAAGGATCTTTTATCCGCCTATATACATCTATACGTGCGGTGGATGCAGCTTCTGTGAGTCCTCCTGCCCGAAGTATGATATCTTCAACATGCATATTTTCAGCATAAGGGTAAGTGGCAGGATTGTGCACTTCGCCTCCTATGAACACTGTTAGATTATCGTCGAGTGCCAATATTGACGGGATGTGAATAAGATCGTTTCTTTTTAATTCGACATCACTAATCTGATTACTGAGCAGTGCATCCAAATTGAAAGAACGCATTGAGCGGGTGAGATCATCATTTTCACGATATAGCAAAGCGCGTTGAAGATAGGCGTCGCCCGTTGTTCCCTGAGCTATTTCAATTAAATCTCTAACGGTACTTATCGTGTCGCTTAATGCATATTTGCCGGGGCGATAAAC
>JAAZCL010000153.1 GCA_012513315.1 Bacteroidales bacterium
ATACCGTCCCACAGATACTCCTGCATATTCATATGTACGGTATAAGCTCCAATTTCCCATATTTGGTTTAGTCTGTCTGAACTGGAGTTGAAAGTGCCAAGATATGGTATGTCGCGATAGCGGGCAATTGCTCTCACTGATTTTATCGGCAGATCTACATCATTATCAAGCACATCTATTCTTGCAAATCGGAATCCTGTATTTCCAACTTCAATAGTTCCTAGCCAAGGAATATCTAGTGTGTAATCTCGCAATGTATGATCGTTTGTTGCCGATCCCATTCCTGGCACACTATTATCTATACAATCACTCATTGCTTCGGTAACAGATTCCCCAAGTCGTACTCTTACTTTAATTGGATTTTTGCTATCTCTTATTCCACCCGCAATCTCTATCCCTCCATATATCTCTTTCCCAAAATCGAGTAAGATTGAGGCTTGCATTTCTTTATCTGATCTAAATACAGACATTCCGACTCCACTTGTAGTTAATTGTCCGTCAAAAGGAGTAAGTAAAACCTCTGAATCTTTTACCTGTTTGTTTTGATTATCAGATTGCCAGATAATTTTTGCTGGTGTTAGATATGCTCGGGTTATTTCATCCTTTACAAGCTTACCTTGAAAAGATTTTTCGTTTAAATATTCTTGTCCTGATGCATGATTAGAAAATAAGCAGTAAGAAAATATTAGAAGTATATAATAAAGATGTTTTTCACACATGATTGTAGTTTTTTTGATGCATTTTTATTTTACCCTTCCCAAATCTCTATATTCAGTAGGGGTAAAACCTACTCTCTTTTTAAAAAATGATAAGAAATATTCATATGAACTAAAATTTAGTTTATATGAAATTTCTTTAATTGGGAGATTTGTTTCAGCAAGAAATTCCTTAGCATTACGAAGTTTTAGTTCTTGAAAATATTGGGCAGGTGCATAGCCTGTGTATTCTTTAAACTCTTTTCTAAAAAGAGAATAGCTTACTCCCAGATTCCTTGCAATACCCTGAATGTCTATATCTTTATGAATGTTTTCGAGCATTATTACCTTAGCTCTTTCAATTTTTTGAGCAGACTCTTTAGTTTCGAAGTTCTTATTTTGAGCTAATGATAATATTGTTCCTAAAATATTAAATACTATTCCCGCAAGATTTTGCTGAGAGGCCGTTTTATCTTCCTTTGCAACTTTTATTGCTGTTGAGAACAGATTCACGAGATCTTCATTGATACCCACATCCAGAACCTGATTTTGTGGAGAAATAAACCCGTTTTCTACAAGATCGTCAATAATTTTGCCTTCAAAACCAATATAGTACTCGTTCCATCCCGTTTCATTTTTTGGTCTGTAGCTATGCCACTGTCCGGGGAACAAAATTATTATCTGACCTTTTGTTATGTTTAATCGCTTTGTATTTTCTGAAATAAAAGTGCCTTTCCCTTTACTGATATACACAAATTGATACTCCGATAAAACACGACCTTTATCTGGTCTGAAATAATAGCTTTTTGGATGATCTGTAGATGGATACACCGTATTGGGCGCTATAGGCTGGAAACCAACTGTGTTTATGGTAAGTCCGAACTTCTTATCTTTATCACTTACTAATAGGTATTTAAAATCTATCCCAAAATCGTTATATCTCATGGTTTCTTATTTCTACTACAAAAACATTTATTTAACTGTGTAAATATAATAAATTTAAAATAAAAACCATTTAAAATCGACAAAGAGAGTTTTTCAAACTACATAGAACCTTCACAAACGAGATAAAATGCAATAAGATTCCAATTGATTTATCAATACTTCTTAAGCAGTGTAAGCAATTTTCTGTCCAGCTTATGACCATACCAATCTTCATAATTTACATCTTTCCTTCCAGAATCAATTAGTCCAAAATCTCCTCTGAAATTCCATAAACCCCATCCAATATTGTGTGAAGTTAAAATGTCAAGTTGATCATCAAACCATGCAAGAAAAACATCATGAGGTGTTTTATTATAGCAACCACACTCACCACAATGCACCCCAACACCTTGGTTTACTAAATCTATCCATGGTTTATAAAACTCCTCAAGCACTTGTCTATCAAATTTTTTGCCATCTATAACACCTGGCCACACGGGCATAGGTGCATCATCAGGATTCTTCCAAACCCAGCTAGCACGATAATGAGATACATAATGAGGATAATATCCTCTACAACTCTGTCCTATTGGTAAATCCACAAGTTCCGGAATCACTAGACTTCCGCCATGGTTACCATCCGCAATCACAAGTCTGTCAGCTTTATGTCTGTGAATTACATCCAAGCATCCTTTAGCAACTTTACGATAAATATCACCAGGTATGGGTGTTGACGGAGCAAACTGATCATTCATATCCTCTTTAAAACAAGGCTCATTTACCAAGTCGAAGCTCAGCAATTCAGGGGACACATTCTTGAAACGCTTAGCCCACATATCCCAATGCTGATAAAACGCTTGCTGTGCTTCTTCATCTTTCCATAAATTAAAGGGTTCATAAAATCCTGCATTGATACAAAAACCGGGAGCACGGTGAAGATTAAGACTCACATGCAAATTGTATTTGTTGGCAGCATAAACAATTTTTTCAATACTCTCAATTGCTTCCTCTCTGAAATCAACTGTCTCCTCAGGATAAATATTTCTTCCAATAGAAGGATCATAATTAATATAACTAGGATACGCCATGGGAATTCGCACAAAGTCGAAGCCCCAGTCGGCCATCCACTTAAAATCCTGTTCAGTTGCTGAGAATCTTTTAGTATCTCCGTTATATCGGTTGGGAGAGAAAAAGTCGAGTATATTGAATCCCCTCCAACGAGGAAGATTATTCTTTTTGTTCTGATAACTTGGCAAAGAGAAAACATCAGAACTACTGCCCAAGCTAATCATTCCGGTACCAATAGCTGTTTTTTTTATAAATTCGCGACGTTTCATTATTTATTTTATCTACTTAATACAGTGTTTTCAATATGAAACCATTTAAAAAATATTTGGAACTATTAGCGAGAATATTAAGATAGCCATACCCAGTGCAAGATATGTGATAGCTTTCTTCCCCGCTCCTTTCCACTCTTTAAGAATTATTCCCCATACATTACTGAATACAACATTCAGTGCCATCAAAATACTCCAAGAGAAAGCCATCATTACGCTATCTGGTTCGAAGAAACTTTGACCCATTCCCAATCCAAAGAATTGAGAATACCAAAGTAGTCCAGCCAATGCACAGAACAGTAAGTTGTTTATTAATACCGGCTTTGATGACTTTCTTACTTCACCACCTGTTTTGTTTTTATAATTCATATATAAACAGTATATCAGGTTGGTTATAAATCCTCCCATTGTTACTAAAAGTGTTACGGGATTTTGAGCAAAAAGATCTGATGCACCTCCACTTACAACTGCTTCTCTTATTGGTAAACCTGCATTCAATCCTAAGTTAAAGCATGCACTCATAATTCCGGATAACAAGGCAATTAACAAGCCTTTTTTTAATGCAAAGTCTTTAATTGCTTTCCTCTTCTCTTCATCAGTCATGTTTTTAGACCGAAGACTACCAGCAAATCCAACCAAAGTAATACCAACTAAAGTAATGGCAACAGCTAATAGTAAAACCAGCCCCTTAGGTGTAAAGAGATCACCTGTAAGCATAGCCGGAATTAGAGTTCCAAGCGCAGCGGTTGTTCCTAGTGCAACCGACTGCCCTAATGCCACACCGAGGTAGCGCATACTTAACCCAAAGGTAAGACCACCAATGCCCCAAAGTGCACCGAATCCTAATGTTTGAAAAGTGGCAGTTGAATTAACCCTGTACACTTCAATCATTTCAGGGAATGAGATTGAAATGAGAGCTCCCAAGAACGGGAATATTAACCATGCGAACAGGCCTTGTGTTAACCAGAAGTTTTCCCACGACCATTCTTTTATCTTATTAATAGGAACGTATGAGCTCGATTGGCCCATACTTCCCACTGCAATAATAAGTAAGCCAATAATTGCAATCATGTGTTATACTCTTTTTGAGGTGATATTTGCCTCATAATCTTGTATCTCTTTAATATAATCATTAGCCACTGCAACATTCTGTTGTAAGCAGTAGTAATTATAAATGTCGCTCCATGGCATAGATTTAAGCTCTTCGAGATAAGCCATACGTTCAAAGTTTTTATTGTCTTTCTCAAACTTTCTTAAACTGTCAGTTGGCTCTAAAAGTGCTTGTAGCATTGCTTTCTGTTGTGATCTGATACCTACAACGTATGCGCCAACACGATTAATGGATGCATCAAAATAGTCGAGCC
>JAAZCL010000154.1 GCA_012513315.1 Bacteroidales bacterium
ATTAATTTGTCAGCCTCGTCATATTTTTCTTCAAAAATTAGTTTTTGAACTTCGGGTAATGCACCTAATGCTTTAGGATTATCATTTCTGTGAGGAGAACCACCCCAAAGTGTTTCTTCGTTAAGTTGAATTTCTTCACGATCAGGTATTCCATATACCATTGCTCCCAGTCTTGAGTTACCCATCGGAAGGGCTTCTTCCCAAACAGCTGCTGGAGTATTGTACCAGAGTTTCAAATCTTGAGAGATGATCTCAAGATTTGAAATACCAATGAATATGATAAAAAATAATGTAATTCTTTTCATATGATAATTATTTTATTCAATTGTTTCAACAAAAACACCTAAGGTTAAAAAATTAACTTCAAGTGTTGAGGTGAATTCAAAACCATCAAAACAATTATTGTAATTGCAAATTGTTCCCTTTATCTATTTTTATTGTTGATTAAAATCATCTGTTCTGCGTAACGTTTACCTAGTGTTCTGTAGCCTTCTGCACTGAAATGAAGATTATCTCTAGCTACACCACAACCTCTTGATGAAATTACATATGCAGAAGGAATATATTTAGGCAATTCATTAATTATTTCGTTCATCGATGCACATACACCATTTTGCTCTTCGTGAACAACTTCACCCGCCAAAAGTGGAACTGAATTAGGTTGCATCCCAACATCTTTAAGAATGTTGTCGTACACATTTTTTACTTTTATCGGCCAATCCTTATCACCTGTGTTAGATTCACCCTGATGAATTAAAATTCCTTTTATGATTGCTCCTTCAGATGTTGCCTTATTTGCCAGATCAACTAATCTTTGATAAGGATTACCATCATACTCTTTTACCATATTCTTCAACCAATCCGGTGAAGTTTCAACATAAGCTTCAAAATTGTCTTTCTCAAACAGTTCTATTTTACAGCCACCAACCGATACGTTGATAACACCCACCTTTACGTGCTCAGGTAAAGTTTCAAGCAATGATCTTCCAAAATAATCAGTAGGTGTTAATCCTGTATGACAGCGCACAAGTGGAGGCACAGCCTTATACCATTGCCCTAATTCTCTTCCTAAATCTGGACAATCTACAGCTTGCATTACTAAAAAACGATTGCTTATATCCAATGTATCTATAGCTTCTATTCTTGCACTACCCTCCATATTCGATTGACCGAAGCTTATATACAAATGAACCTCTTCCTTAGGAGTTATAATTTTATAATTCCCACTCAATGCCATAAAAGAAAATAATCTTAGGAAACCATCAAAATAGGCATCAAAATAACCATCTTCATAAGGTTCATGCTTTGCATTCCATAATTTGTGCACAAAATCATCTTTTTTATCATGGGTACTTACAAGTGATACTGCAGCAGAGGTAGATACCAGTCCTAAAGAATGGCGCAAAGCAGTAAATCCTCCTGCCCCTAATATCTCAGTTACATCGCTTCCATCTACGTTATATTGGTCCACATAGGTGTCAATACCTTGTGAATAAAGAAAGTTCTGGAAAGTTTTACCATAGTCTTGTTGCCATTCTTTATCTTTTGCAGACCATGTATAATCAATAGTAATATTCAATGGTACTCTCCACGAATCGAATCTAAAAGCATCTCCAATAATTCTATCGCTGTTAAGAAGTGAGCCGTCGTAGTTACTGTAGTCAGGGTTCAAGCCAGTCTCTGGGTGTATTGCTTTTTGTAAAAACTCTCTACTTTTCTTAGCACACTCTCTCCAATATTCGGCACGTCCATCATCTGCCCAACGAGCCCAAACTTCATAAAATGCAGGAATATGATAAGATGGATCAGTGAAATTTGATCCAAATCCTGTTGGTACGAAAGTTATAAGTTTATGTTCAGGATGAATTAATGGGGTAACTCTATCCCCATCTGTTTTTTCAAATGAAGAGTTTAGGATGAATTGAGCTTCAGAAAGATAATCTATTCCAGTATCATTACCCCATCTGTTTGAAGCAAATATTAGTGAGGTAATAAAAAACAATTCTCCATCTGATGCAGGACCTTGAGAGTTAGGTGTACCATCAATTTTGCAACTCCATCTAAAATATCCCTTCATTGCGCCTTCTTGATGTTGCATAAAATGTTTCGACCACCTCCACAGACGGTCGAACATTTCTTTTTTATCCAATTGTACTGCAGTCATCATTCCGTATGACATTCCTTCAGAGCGTACGTCATTGTTCTTAATGTCAGATACGTAGGCCATTGAGTCGCCAACCTCAAAATAAACTTTATCGGGACCTTCAAAAAGACTAACAAATATCTCTTGAAGTTTATTATCTACTTCGCTCTCGCTATAACCTAATTCAACGAAAAGATTACGATATTTTCCAGTTTCAAATGCACCACTCTCCCATGGTTTTAATGAATTTTCTGCAGATAGCTGCATACTGATAGCAAATATTAAAAGAAAAAACACTTTGATTTTCATAAACTATTTCATTTACATGTTGATTTAGTTAGTATTTATCTCATCACTTATTCTAAAATAATCAAAGTCTGTATATCCACCTGTTTTTTCAGTTGCATAATGAAAAAGGCCAAAGCGATATCCCATAAAATGGGGTAGGGTATAAGACATTTGAAGCGTGTTTCCAATAGATGTCCAGTTTAAGCCATCTAAACTGTAATAAAAGTAGGCTTTATCAGTGCGTTCTTTAAAATCGCAATCTATTTTTAAATGAACACCATTTTGATTAAGAGGTATATTTTCCACTTCTACCGACTCTTCACCCTCGCCATTAACCATTATTATTGAATATTGGTCGTTTACTTTCTTTACTCCAACATAACCATAGTTCTTTTGAAGAGCAATCATACCAGAGTAATCTCCGTTATTCATATTGTCTATTTCAATAAATGTAGAAGCAGAACTCTCTGGCCCGAAAGTTCTTTGAGTTAAGGTGTTTCTAGCCTGCAAAGGAGAATCATCTATTCTTCCGGCTGTTAATCTAAGGTATCCCGGATAGTCTGTAAGAGACCAGTATCTATTGTCTGGGTTATGGTTCCACTGCCAATGAAGTGAAAAAGGTGCATCGCCAGCTATTCTGTTAAATTCATCTGATGAGACAATACCCCAAGCGCCAAGTTGATTATTAACTTCAATATCTAATTCATCGGTAACAACTCCATCTTCACCCAATACTGGCCATTCATTAACCCATTTCATTGGCACTAGATATGGTATTCTACCTACTGATCCATAATCTCTAAACATATATGCATACCAATCACCTTCTGGAGTATCAATAATACTGCCTTGAGCTATTCCTCTGTCTCTAAGTACTACCTTTCCTTCATACGGACCTCGGATATCTTTTGCACGATGTACAATTACAGTTCTCATGTCATTAGGTGGCCAAGTAATATTGAATATATAATAATAGCCGTTGTGTTTTACCATTTGAGATCCTTCTGCAGGTAACATAATTCTTTCTGAAGCAACTTTACTTGCATTTTCAATTATGACTTCGTGTTTGGTCCCTTCTTTTATACCTGTAAGATCTGATTTTAATTCCACTAAGGTGATATTACCAGCACCATATACCATATATGCCTTACCATCATCATCAAAGAAAAGTGTATGATCATGAAGAACTGGTTCAAAAGTAATTGACTCCCAATCTCCATTCTCAATATTATCAGTTTTATAAATATGAGTCTTACCAGAAGTGGCCGAGAAAGTAGAAACATAAAAAGTGTCGTTGTAATAACGGATACTGCTTGCCCATGATCCAGCACCATATGCGTTGTTTCCGTTTTCCAGTCGCAGCTTTTCATTATCAGCTAAAGTGTCATAAGCATATCTTACTAACCTCCAATTTACCAAATCCTTAGATTTCATTATCGGAAGTCCGGGAGTCATATGCATAGTAGTACTACTCATATAGTAAGTATCACCTACACGAACCATTGCAACATCTGGTACATCAGCCCAGATAATTGGATTTTTTGCTTTGTTTTGGCTGAAGCCAGAGATGATGAATATCATCAAAAAAAGAATAACTATTAATCGTTTCATATTTATTATTTAATAATGATTGACACTTTAAATACCTTTTATACGAGATATATTTTTTAGAGCGTATTAGTTAAATAGATATTTTTTATAATAATAGGTTTACTAC
>JAAZCL010000155.1 GCA_012513315.1 Bacteroidales bacterium
CATCTGCACAGCTTTTATTTTCAACATAGCAAACGGTGATACATCTCGGGTTAGTTTCTCTCCTTTAAGTGAAGGAAGTATTACCATACTTAGGACGCCAATTAAAACAATAATAACCCCAATAGCTATAAATTCTGTTCTCCAACCATAGTTATCACCAATCCATGTCATTAATGGCATACCTAAACTGATACCTAATGTTGTTCCAGCCATAATTACTGCAACCGCTTTACCTGCTTGTTTTGAAGATACTAAGCGCATACCATAAGCAGCAATCATTGGCCACATTATTCCCGCGCAAATACCACCAAACACACGCATTGAAACAACTAAAGCATAATTACTAACTAAAGCAACAATAAAATTCGAAATTGCGAAACCTCCCAATAAAAGAAGTAATATAACTTGCGGTTGTAATGCATCGTTACTGAAATAAGAGGAATTGAGAAGATTGCCGATGCCAAAGCATAATAACCAACAAGATTACCTCCTTGAACCTCGTTCAAGTTAAGTTCTTGCATCATTTGAGGAAGCACACCTGAAGGCATTAGTTCCGAAAGTATCCCCACAAAGGTAACTGATGACATTAGAATCATTATTGACCAAGGAAAATAATTTATTGATATTTCAGTAGTATCTTTAACGCTCATAATAGCTCTTTTTTATAATGTGTAAATATTCTTTTCTCAGTTGGCAATTTAGCAATAGTTTCAAAGACTGGCACTACATTCTGTAAGTTTAGTATTTAATAATGATAAGTCTTAGAGTCAGACAAGAAAATGCGTTGCTATTGTCATTCAACCTTTTATATTTGATAATTACAATAGATAAACTATGTATAATCAGTAAAGAAAAAAATGTGTTTTATTATTCTAAATATCTACTCATTTTATTGTATCTTTGTAAAAGAGGAAATAAAAGCGATATAAATCAATAGAAGGCTTTTCACATAAGATCCAAAAACCTAAAAAGAATTTTATATGGACAAGAAAAAAGAAGAAATGGATATGAAAAACCCAATGGATAAAAACAAATTGGGCGATCCTATTCCAAGTAGAAATCAAACTAAAGGGCAGTTTCCTGGCATAACCACTGCAGCAGGAGCTCCTGTAACAGACAATCAAGACACCATGACATCTGGCAAAAGAGGCCCCGTGTCGCTTCAAGATACATGGTTTCTGGAAAAGATGGCGCATTTCGATCGCGAAGTTATACCTGAGCGCCGCATGCATGCAAAGGGGTCGGGTGCTTTTGGCACATTTACGGTAACGCACGATATCACGCATTATACTAAAGCTTCTATATTCTCAGAGATTGGCAAGAAGACCGAAATGTTGGCTCGTTTCTCCACAGTGGCTGGCGAAAGAGGTGCTGCAGATGCAGAAAGAGACATTCGCGGGTTTGCTATGAAGTATTACACCGAAGAGGGTAATTGGGATTTGGTAGGAAACAACACTCCCGTGTTTTTCTTTAGAGACCCCATGAAGTTTATCGATCTTAATCATGCCGTTAAAAGAGATCCACGAACTAATATGAGAAGTCCTAATACCAATTGGGATTTCTGGAGTTCGCTGCCAGAGGCGCTCTTGCAGGTTACCATCATAATGGGCGATAGAGGTATTCCTTCTTCCTATAGACATATGCACGGTTTCAGTTCACATGCCTATAGTTTCATCAACAAGCATAACGAGAGAACGTGGGTTAAATTCCACTTCCGTTCTCAACAAGGCATACAGAACTATACAGATCAGGAAGCTGGCAAGGTGGTTGGAATGGACAGAGAGTCTCATCAAAGAGA
>JAAZCL010000156.1 GCA_012513315.1 Bacteroidales bacterium
CTCCTCAAGATCTTCGTGCATCACCTCTCTGCTGTCTACGATTGGTCTTATCTGCAAAACATAAAAAGTAGCGTTATTTTGATCTTGTATATCTACTGCAAACTCAATCTCAACTGGTCTGCCCATCTCTTTTTGCCCTGCCTTGAGCAACTTAACAAAGGTTTCTGCTAATGGCAACGTATCGTGTTGTAGTATATTGGCGAAAGATATAATTTTTCTACCACCCTCGTAATAACCGTCGCGAATAATTTGATCTTGAGGATCGTAAGTTGATGCCACATATCTTAAAGGGCTTGTATTATCGGCCATCTTGAGTCGTGATTTTACAAGATTGAAACTGTCATCGACAGTAAAATCTTTTGATACCGAATCGAGGTCTAAAGCATAAAATTGAGTTTGGGTATCTTTTAATGCTAGATCGAGTGAGCTTAATTGCAGAATATTGGATGTGTGCAAAGGAGAAAAACGTAGCCCCGTATTACCATCGACAATATACTTACCCAAGCCGAATGCCATATTTACGATACCATCTTCTGATTTTTCGTTACCAATGGGATAATAATTGATAGAACGTGCTACACCCGAAATAGCAGGGTAATATAGATTATCATACTTTGAACCAACTACCTCTTGTAATACTATCGCCATTTTCTCCTGATCGATAAGGTTTTGAGTGGCAGACATGTAAGCTTTACTATCTTTATAGAATACGGAAGCATAAACAGCTTTTACAGCATCGCTTAAAAGACGCACCATTACATATTTATCATTTACGTAAGGTATCATGTATGTTGAGTAGATACCAGCAAAAGGTTGATACTGTGAATCTTCGAGCAAGCTAGATGAACGAATGGCAATTGGTGCTTCTATTGCTTCAAAAAACACCAAAAAATCACTTACTAGCCTCTTAGGCAATTTTGCGGCAAGAAACTGTTTGAGTATTTGCTCATCTGTACGATCGGAAAGCGCTGGTTCATAAAGCTGGTTCATTTCCATAAACTCATCGAATATATCGGTGCAGAGCACAACAGTTTTTGGAGTAGTTACCGGGAAATTATTGTGATTGTTGAGTTCGAGATGGGTTTTTACCATATAGCCGATAAAAGCTAGACCTCGTCCTTTACCTCCAAGTGAGCCTTCACCAATTCGTGCAAAGTTTGAATATTGATCGAATCTATCTTTCTCGAAAACTGCTACAACACCTGTATTTTTCATTCTGCGGTATTGTACAATTGTTGCATATATTAATTCTCGTGCATCGTTCATATTGGCGTACTCCGATACATCAATCTTTTTGAGCATCTCGGCAACGGGAAACATGGCACGTGAATAGAAAAAACGTGAGAAATGGTTGTGTGAAAGGTGATAGTAAAGAGAATCATCGGGTATATTTCTAATATTCATTTGAAGTTCCTTGAGATTTCTGATACGGAATATCTCTTTACCAGTACTAGGATCGGAAATAATAAAATCTCCAAATCCTAGATTCTCTTTGATTGCCTTGTAAAGATCTTGTGGAAATGTTTTTGAATTTTTATCTATGAAAAGATCTTTTGTGTTCTCAATATATTTACGGTTAGCGGACTCAGAAGAGGTATATATAAATGGAATATCAGAGTCGATTGACCTAATCCATTCGCCCAATTTCTTTCCTGCCAGTTTATCTTTTACTCCATCGCGATTGAAACTCATATCGCTTATTACTCCAAGCATATTATCTCCATACTTTTTGTAGTATGATACTGCCTCTTCGTAGTTTCGGGCAAGCAATATTTTAGGACGACCCCTCATTCTAAGCATCTGGAGGTGATCGTTTAGCGCCTCTTTTGAAAAGTCTTTAGATTCTGAAAGCACAAATTTATATAATAGAGATAGTGCTGAAGAATAAAAACGAACAGAATCTTCTACCAGCATAATAGTTTGAACACCAACTGTACTAACATCATGCTCAACATTTATACTATCCTCTATGAGTTTAATTATAGCCAACAACAAATCTGTATCGCCTAACCAGCTAAAGACATAGTCGATACCGCTTAAGTCTTCTTTGATAAGTGACTTGGTAACGGCTTTGGAGAATGGTGTTAAAAGAACAACAGGTGTTCGTGGATAAAGCTCTTTTATCTGTTTCGCAAGCACAAAAGTATCGCTACTATCCATATTTGGCATACAAATAATTAACTCGTAATTGCTATACTTTAATTCGGCTAATGCCTCTTTATTACTGCTAACTTGATTAAACCTAGGTGGATATCGAAGGTTGAGGGATGTATATTCATTGAATATTTGCTCATCTACTCGTCCGTCATCTTCTAGAATGAACATATCGTATCTTGAAGCTACCATTAGAATATTGTAAATACGCTTGTTCATTAGCTTCACAAAAGGGGTATCCCTAAATCTGAGTTGGCTTATATCGTGGGCTCTAATTACCGAGTTGGATGTTTTCAGTTTCATATACTCAACACTTTTATAATAATTATCAAATATAAATCAAATAATGTAATCTATATTATTTTGCATTCAAAGTTATGATGCTATGCCCTAAATTGTTGGATTAATGTTTGTTTAATGATTTAGAAATAGTATAATTATAACTAATATGATTTCACTGAATCATTTTTTTTATCTATTTTTGGTTTAATAATAAAACCGCTTTTGAAAATGAAGAAATCTTTTTTTATATCAATATCTTTATTTTTGGCCATCCTAGCTACTGCATTTGTTCTGCTTACTGCAGGCAAAGAGCTTGATAAGCTGGAATCTGAAAAGCCACATGTTCTTTCGATGACTGCATCGGTGGAAATTCCGGAAAAAATGACTTTTGCAGGTGAGGAAATTATATTCGACAGATATGACAGGCGTGAGAGAATGGATAGGGAGTTAAATAGCTTTACCTACTTTCACTCTACTACCTTGTTGCTCTTCAAGCGTGCAAATCGTCTTTTCCCTATTATTGAGCCCATCCTTAAAAGGGAAGGGGTGCCCGATGATCTGAAATATTTGGCAGTTATTGAGAGTAGCCTCGATTGGAGGGCAATTTCTCCTGCTAATGCTGTGGGGTTGTGGCAGTTTTTGCAAACAACTGGCAGAGAGCACGGCCTTGAGGTGAGAACTGATGTGGACGAGCGCTATCATGTAGAGAAATCGACAGTTGCCGCTACTAAATATTTAAAGAGTGCATATCGCAGATATGGCGCGTGGAGCGCCGCAGCTATGGCATATAATGGGGGCCAGGGTAGAATTACCAATGAAATGAGAAATCAACGTGCTGAAGAGGCTCTTGACTTGTGGCTTGTGGAGGAAACTACAAGATATTACTACAGGATGCTAGCTATTAAGCAGATATTTGAGAATCCTAAACAGTATGGATTTGTAATTAAACCTGAACATCTTTATAAACCGATGGAGTTTAAGAAGGTTACAGTTACAAATACAATCCCCGATTTAGTTGCGTTTGCTAAGGATAACAACATTACGTATGCACAACTAAAAGATTTTAACTCATGGCTAAGAAGTGATAAGCTGAATAATGCTTCAGGTAAATCTTACACATTACTAATACCAACTCAGGACGACCTCTATTATAAAAGTGGAGATAAGCCTAAGGTGCATAATCCTATATGGGTTACTGAATAAACTATAAAGGTTATCAATTGTTTTACATATTATGAATTCTGAAACAGAACAGATACATGTGTATGGTGCCCGTGTACACAATTTAAAGAATATTGATGTTACAATTCCACGCGACTCGCTTACCGTGATTACCGGTTTAAGTGGAAGTGGAAAATCATCTCTTGCATTTGACACCATTTTTGCTGAGGGACAGCGACGTTATATAGAAACATTTTCGGCGTATGCGCGTGGATTCCTCGGGAAAATGGAACGCCCAGATGTGGATAAGATTACCGGACTTAGTCCTGTAATCTCGATAGAACAGAAAACTACTAATAAGAATCCCCGATCTACTGTTGGAACTTCAACTGAGGTTTATGATTTCTTGCGACTTCTTTTTGCTCGTGCTGGCGAGGCATACTCGTACCTCACCGGTGAAAAGATGGTTAAGTATACTGATGAGCAGATTCTTGAACTTATTCTTGAAAAGTATATTGGAAAGAAAATATATATTCTTGCACCTGCTGTAAGAAATAGGAAAGGTCATTACAAAGAGCTTTTTGAGCAGATTAGAAAAAAAGGATACTTAAATGTTAGGGTGGATGGTGAAGTAAAAGAGATTTTGCCTGGCATGAAAGTGGACAGATACAAGAATCACAGCATCGAAATATTGATAGATAAGCTGGTTGTATCTAATAAATTTGCTGATAAGCTTAAGGCTAGCGTTAGAACTGCGATGAAGCAGGGGTCGGGACTTATTATGATTCAGGATGTTGAAGCTGATGAGGTAAGACATTATAGCAGGAGTTTGATGTGCCCTACAACTGGTCTTTCTTATAGTGAGCCTGCGCCACACAACTTCTCTTTTAACTCTCCGCAAGGTGCTTGCCCTAAATGTAAAGGTATTGGAACAGTTGACCAAGTAGATGCTGAAAAGATTATTCCTAACCCTGAGCTAAGCATTGCTGCAGGAGGAATTGTGCCACTTGGAAAGGAGAAAAGCAATATGCTTTTTTGGCAGATTACTGCCATTTGCGAGAAATATGGCGTGACTCTTAAAACTCCTATCAACAAGATTCCTGAAGAGGCTATGGATGAGATTCTGTATGGCACCAACGAACGATTGAAGATTAGAAACGAGTCGTTGGGCAACTCAAACTATATGGTTACCTACGAGGGTGTAGCAAAATATATTGAGATGCAGCAAGAAGAGGATGCCTCGGCCTCGGCGCAGAAATGGGCGGGACAATTTATAACAACTTCTATTTGCCCCGAATGTAACGGCCAACGATTAAATAAAGAGGCACTTCATTTTAAAATTAACGATAAGAATATTTCACAACTTGCAGATATGGATATCCAATCGCTCTACGATTGGTTTGCAGAATCTGACACAGAAGTTTCGGAGAGACAGCGCTTAATAGCTGTTGAAATTAAAAAAGAGATAATGACGCGACTACAATTTCTGCTTGATGTGGGATTAGATTACCTGTCGTTGTCGCGAGCTTCAGCATCTCTATCGGGTGGTGAAAGTCAAAGAATTAGACTTGCTACACAAATTGGCTCTCAACTTGTAAATGTTTTATATATTCTTGATGAACCAAGCATTGGGCTTCACCAGAGAGATAATCACCGTCTTATTAACTCACTCAAGAAATTGCGCGATTCGGGCAACTCTGTGGTGGTGGTAGAGCATGATAAGGATATGATGCTGGCATCAGATTATATAGTAGATATGGGTCCTTTTGCTGGTAGAAAGGGAGGTGATGTTGTGTTTGAAGGCGCTCCATCTGAGATGCTTAAGAAGAACACATTAACTTCGAACTACCTAAACGGAAAGCTAGAAATAGCTATTCCCGAAAAAAGAAGAAAAGGAAACGGCAAACATCTGATTATTGAAGGTGCATCGGGCAACAACTTGAAAAATGTAACTGTAAAATTTCCTCTTGGAGCATTATTAAGTATAACTGGGGTATCGGGTAGTGGAAAATCAACTCTAATAAATGAAACACTACAACCAATTTTAAGTCAAAAGTTTTATCGCTCACTAAAAGATCCTCTTGAATTTAAATCTGTAAAGGGTATTGAGCATTTGGATAAAGTTGTTAGCGTAGATCAATCTCCTATTGGCAGAACTCCACGCTCTAATCCGGCTACATATACAGGTGTTTTTTCTGATATAAGGAACCTGTTTGTGAATATGCCTGAAGCAAAAATAAGAGGATACAAACCAGGCAGATTTTCATTTAATGTTAAAGGTGGCAGGTGTGAGAAATGTAAAGGAAACGGCTATAAAACTATAGAAATGAATTTCCTTCCCGACGTGATGGTTCCATGTGAGGAGTGCAGAGGAAAGAGATATAACCGCGAAACACTGGAAGTACGTTATAAAGGGAACTCGATTGCTGATGTTCTTGACTTGACCATTAATGCAGCAGTTGAGTTTTTTGAGAATATACCTAACATATTGCATAAGATTAAGGTTCTCCAAGAGGTGGGACTAGGATACATAAAACTTGGGCAATCGTCTACAACTCTTTCGGGTGGTGAGAGCCAACGCGTTAAACTTGCAACTGAGCTTGCTAGAGTTGATACTGGAAACACTCTTTATATTTTGGATGAACCAACAACTGGTTTGCATTTTGAAGATATAAGAGTTTTACTTACTGTATTAAATAAACTTGTGGACAAAGGCAATACTGTAATTGTAATTGAGCATAATCTGGATATTATAAAATGTGCAGATTATATTATTGATTTGGGTCCGGAAGGTGGTGAAAGAGGTGGAACAATACTTGCTACCGGTACACCCGAAGAGATTGTAAAAAGTAAGAAGAGCTATACGGCTAAGTTTCTTTCAGAGGAATTGAAAGGGTAGAAAGTTAAAAAACAAATCTTTATGAACTTTTTAATCGTACCTATTGTTTACTAATTGAAATAAGCAAATTATATATATTATTATAGTTTTTAAGAAGATATGGCAAATATAACATTTAAAGGTAACCCTGTGAATACAGTTGGTGAACTTCCCGCAATAGGCACGGATGCACCTGATTTCAGTTTAGTAAACGGTCAGCTTTCGGAAGTAAAATTATCAGATTATAAAGGAAAAAATGTTGTTCTTAACATTTTCCCAAGTCTTGATACTGGCACTTGTGCAGCATCGGTTCGCCGATTCAATAAGGAAGCAACTGCATTAGAAAATACAGTGGTACTTGGTATATCTGCCGACCTTCCTTTTGCATCAAATAGATTTTGCTCTGCTGAAGGTATAGAAAATGTAGAAACGCTTTCTACTTTCCGTGATACAGTTTTTGCCAACGATTATGGCCTGTTAATGACAGACGGACCCCTTAAAGGTCTTTTGGCGAGAACAGTAGTTGTAGTAAATCCGGAAGGCAAAGTTGTTTATACAGAGCTGGTTCCTGAGATTGCACATGAACCAGATTATAATTCTGCAATCAACTCGATAGTGTAGTTTGTTTCATGAAGATTGTGTTAACAAGAAAGGTCTGCGAAGTGATTCGCGGACCTTTCGCAATATATATAGAGTAGCAATAACTTTAGAGTTAATACTTTCAATCTAAGTTTCTTTTTCTTAAATTTGTACTTTAAATTTCAGATAATAGTTTCACACTACATATGGCAAAAAGAAAAAGGAAGAGAGCTTCTTCAACAAAAAAAAAGAGTGCAGTATTACTTCAATTTTTTAAAAGTGAACGTATTCACTTTATACTAGGAGTGATTATTGCCTTTTCTGGTATATTTATGCTTCTTGCCATAATTTCGTTTTTCTTCACTGGTGCTGCCGATCAGAGTATAGTGCTTAATGCAACTTATGGTGAACTAATTAGATCTAATACGATTGAAGTAGAAAATTGGACTGGCGCCGGTGGTGCCTTTATTGCCGAGAGGTTGGTAAATGACTGGTTTGGAATATTTTCTGTTTTAATTCCTGCATTTTTTATTTATATTGGTTTGCGGTTTATGCGTGTTTCGAACTTTCATTTTCTGAAGGCGCTGTTTATAACTGCATTTGGACTTATTTGTGGCTCCATAACAAGTGCTTTTATATTCGATAAGCATCTACCTCATTCGCATGTTAAATGGGGAGGCGCACACGGCAATCAGGTTGAGGAATTGCTTGAAAGCAGTATTGGCTGGCCTGGGATTGTATTACTAATCATTCTGTTTATCATAATAACCGTTGTTATGGTAAAAAAGAGCTCTATGTATAAGATTCAGAAATCGCTGGTTGACAATAAGCCATCTTTTTTGAAATCTGATGATTCATCTGATACTGAAGAAACATTTGATACAGAGGAAAATAAAGAGCCGGGGTTATTTAAACGGTTTATTAATAACGCAAAAATTAGATTAGCTACACCTAAAACCGAAGATATTATAGATATAGATGAAAGTGTTGTTATAGAAACTAAACCAGAGATAAAAAGAGAACCTTTGAAATCTAATCTGATGTCTACTACGGTAACATCGACTATTAAGGGCTCTACCGATGATGGCGAATTTGAAATAATTGTACCTGGGGAAGAGGAGAAGACTGAGAACCTTCATCCCGAAAAGGATAAAAACAAATTGCTAATTAAATCGAAGCTTTTGAGCACTGAGGAGGAATATGATCCGAGAAAGGATCTTTCTTCATATAAATTCCCTACACTCGACTTACTCAAAATTTACAATACTGGTAACCGAGGGGTGAATATGGTTGAGCAGAATGAGAATAAGGATAAAATTATTAGCACACTGCGCAATTATGGAATAGAAATAACATCTATTAAAGCAACGGTTGGCCCAACTATAACACTTTATGAAATAATACCTCAAGCGGGTGTTAGAATTTCGAAGATTAGAAATCTTGAAGACGACATAGCTCTTAGTCTTTCTGCATTAGGAATACGTATTATTGCGCCAATGCCAGGAAAAGGAACGGTGGGCATTGAAGTTCCTAACAAAGAGCCGCAGATAGTATCGATGCACTCTGTACTGTCGTCTAAACGCTATCAGGAATGTGATTATGAGTTGCCTGTGGCACTTGGGAAAACTATTACTAACGAGGTTTTCATGTTCGATCTTACCAAGATGCCTCACTTGCTTGTTGCCGGGGCTACAGGACAAGGTAAATCGGTTGGTCTTAATGCAATTATAACTTCATTGCTATATAAAATGCACCCTTCGGAGATGAAGATGGTTTTGATTGACCCGAAGATGGTTGAGTTTAGTTTATACTCCACTATTGAACATCATTATCTTGCAAAATTACCTGATGAGGAGAAACCAATAATTGTGGATGTGACTAAAGTAACTCAGACACTTAATTCTCTAACAAAAGAGATGGACGACAGGTATGAGCTGCTTATGAAGGCACATGTAAGAACAATTAAAGAGTATAACGATAAGTTTAAAAACAGAAGACTGAACCCGAACAACGGTCATAGGTTTATGCCATACATCGTAGTAGTTATTGATGAGTTTGGAGATCTTATAATGACTGCAGGTAAGGAGATTGAAATGCCAATTGCCAGAATTGCGCAGAAAGCCCGTGCTGTAGGAATTCATATGATTATTGCCACCCAAAGACCAACAACAAATATTATTACCGGAACAATTAAAGCTAACTTCCCTGCAAGAATGGCTTTTAGAGTTACATCACATATTGACTCCAGAACAATACTTGATATGAGTGGTGCAAACCAGCTTATTGGCCGAGGAGATATGCTTTTTTCACAAGGTAGTATAATAACACGTATACAGTGTGCTTTTGTTGACACTCCAGAATTGGACAATCTTACTAAGTATATTGCTAAACAACAAGGTTACGAAACAGCCTACCCATTGCCTGAGGTGCTTACAGAGGCAGGAACGGGTCCAGGTGCAGTTGATTTAAACGATAGGGACGTTTTGTTTGAAGAAGCAGCTCGACTCATTGTAGTGCATCAACAGGGCTCGACTTCTCTTATTCAGCGAAAGTTCTCGATAGGTTATAACCGTGCTGGAAGACTTATGGATCAGCTTGAAACTGCTGGAATTGTTGGAGGCACCCAAGGGAGTAAGCCGCGTGAGGTATTTATTCAGGATGAATATTCGCTAGAAAAACTGCTCGACTCTTTAAATTAAGCAGGATTAAACTTAGTTCTGTTATTACTGTCTTAATGTTAAATTAATAGCATTTAATATGAAAAAGAGCATTTTTACAATATTGACACTACTTTTAGCAGTGGGATTGTTTGCCCAAAACTCAGCTGAATCAAGAAAAATAATTGATAAAACATACAACGATTATATCTCTTCTGAGGGTATTAAATTATCATTTGTGCTAACTACAATAGACTCTGAAGGTGAAGAGTATGATTCTCAGAAAGGAGTGGCATTTATAAAGGCCAATAAATTTCATCTTGAGATGAACGATATTGATGTATGGTTTGATGGTAAAACACAATGGGTACTTATGAAAAATATTGATGAGGTAAATATCAGTAACCCATCTGAAAGTGAATTGGCATCAATCAGCCCCCTTGCATTATTGGGAATATATAAAGATGGTTATTCATTAAAAGCTCCATTAAGTAAAACCCTTAATAATAAAAACGTTTACCAAATAGAAATGACTCCCATGAATGCTGGCAAAGATTTTAAATCTATCAAAATTAACATTGACAAAGCTTCTGGTAGACTTACGCAAGCGCTTTTTACTTTGAAAAACAATATGAAAACAAAGATAGATATTACTGATTATAACGATAATTATAAATTCGGTGATAGTGATTTTATCTTTGATAAGTCTAAATACAAGGATACGGAGGTAATTGATCTCAGGTAATATTTTACATCTAATTCTTGTACATATATTTCATATACATCTATTTCATCTGTTTAACCTAAATAGATAATTGCAATATCCATTTAATAATAAACGGATTATTAGTATCTTTGAGCTAATAAAAAAAACTATTAAATTATGAGAGATAAAGTTCGCTGTTTGATTTTAGGATCAGGCCCTGCAGGCTATACTGCAGCTATATATGCCGCGAGAGCAAATCTGGAACCTGTGCTTTATGAAGGTATGGAACCTGGCGGGCAATTAACTACAACAACTGAGGTTGAGAATTTTCCAGGTTATCCTGAAGGTGTAACAGGTCCTCAGATGATGGAGGATTTAAAAAAGCAGGCAGAAAGGTATGGTACGGAAGTATTATCGGGAAGAGGAACTGCTGTTGACTTCTCGACACATCCACTTAAAGTGACAATTGATGATGAGCATGTAATTGAAGCTGATACTGTAATCATATCTACAGGTGCGACAGCTAAATATTTGGGACTTGAAGATGAAACTAAATACTCAGGACAGGGTGTTTCTGCTTGTGCTACTTGCGATGGCTTTTTCTATAGAAAGAAAAAAGTTGCAGTTGTGGGTGGTGGAGATACTGCTTGTGAGGAAGCTACTTATCTATCAGGTTTGGCAGATAAAGTATACATGATTGTTCGTAAACCTTATTTACGTGCTTCAGAGATTATGAAGGAGAGAGTTATGAACAATCCAAAGATTGAGATACTATTCGAACATAATGCCGTTGGTCTTTTCGGCAACAATGGTGTTGAAGGGGCTCATCTCATTAAACGTATGGGTGAACAGGATGAAGAAAAGATTGATATTGCTATTGATGGTTTCTTTCTTGCTATTGGTCATAAACCCAATACTGAAATCTTTAAAAATTATATTGAGCTTGATAATATAGGCTACATAAAAACTGAACATCCATCTACAAGAACCAATATTGAAGGTGTTTTTGCTTGTGGTGATGTTGCCGACCCTATTTATCGTCAAGCAGTAACTGCCGCAGGTACAGGCTGCCGTGCTGCAATGGATGCTGAACGATATCTATCTGAAAAAGGTTTGTAGGTTTTAGATATTAAAGAATTTGAAATTTAGTGTCTCTGATATCAGTTATCAGGGACACTTTTTTATTGTGGTATTTATAAGGTTTCTAGAACTCCTATATTTATAAATATTATATTATGTACCAACATTTACAATTATCTGTATTTAATCTTATATTTTACTAAAACCGCTTTGGTATTTGAGATATCATGTTAACTAGATTTTATAAATGTGATATTTACATTTATATTTGTATATATAATTAATAACTGTCTATTATATTTTAAATTCTGCTAGGCTCTCGTATACAGATTTTAAATATACAGCACAGTTTATGTATATATCACTAATAATTAATTAAAAAGAGAGAATGAAAAAAATCAAACTATTTGACTTAAGAGGTATATTGACTCTTTTTCTGAGTTTAATGGCCTTCTCAATTTCTGCTCAAACAGTAACCGTGAGTGGTAACATTAAAGACGATACCGGTTTCGAAGTAATTGGAGCTACCGTTATCGTTGAGGGAGATGCTACTCGCGGGACGGTTACAGACATTGATGGAAATTACACTTTAGCCAATGTGCCTTCTAATGGCGCACTGCAAATAAGCTATGTTGGCATGAGAACGCAGGTAATTTCTGTTGATGGAAGAACAACTATTGACATTTTACTAACTTCAGACACTGAACTTCTTGATGAAGTGGTGGTTGTGGGTTTTGGTACACAAAAGAAAGAGAATCTTACAGGTGCAGTTTCTGCAGTGAGTTCGGATGAACTTACAGCACGCCCTGTAAACAGCGTAGTTGAAGCTCTACAAGGAGTTATTCCTGGTATGAATATCTCTACAGGTATAAGTGGGGGTGCTTTGAACTCCACACAGCAATTTAATATTCGTGGAGTTGGAACAATTGGTACAGGTTCTAGTGTTTCACCACTAGTGCTTATTGATGGCATGGAGGGTGATATGAACACACTTAACCCAAATGATATTGAAAGTATTTCTGTACTAAAGGATGCTGCTGCATCATCAATTTATGGATCTCGTGCTCCAGGTGGTGTTATTTTGATTACTACTAAGAAGGGTAAAGAAGGAAAGCCTACTATAAACTATAACAACAGTTTCAGATTTCTATCTCCATTGAATATGCCTGAAATGGCTGATTCATATAGTTTTGCTAATGCTATTAACGATCAATTAGGCAACGGTGGTCAGGCCCCTATGTATAGCCAAAATAAACTACAGCAAATACTAGATTTCCAACAAGGTAAATCTGGACAGTTTATGTGGGAACGCAATGGTCGCTGGAACTCGTTTGATGACCCAGAAAGACAAGATATTATGCCTGCAGGAAATACCGACTGGCTGAAAACACATTTTGGAAACAGTTTTACTCAAGAACACTCATTAAGTATTAATGGTGGTGGGGAAAACGTTCAGTACTACTTTTCGGGTAATTACCTTAACCAAGGCGGTTTATTAACATATGGCGACGATAGTAAGCAAAGATATTCTGTTAACGCTAGAATAAATAGCAAGCTGGCCGATTGGTTAAATATGGGATATACAGCTCGTTTTAGCAGAACAGATTATGAGGCTCCTACACACACAGGAGGTAATGATATCGTTTGGAATCAATTTTATTTTGACATGTTTAGATTCTGGCCTGTAATACCTTTAAAGGATCCTAACGGATACTATACAGCTGAATCACAAGTATATCAGATTCAAAATGGTGGTCGTGAAAAGACTCAAAATGATATTTTGACACAACAACTTGCATTTACATTGGAACCATTTAAGAACTGGATCACAAATGTAGAATTGAATTATCAGACAAGTAATCATTTCAGACACAGAGATTGGCAGACAACTTATGCTTACGATGTGAATGAAATACCATATTCTATTTCTAATAATACTACAACGGTTAATGAGTATGCTTATAAGAGTAACTTCTTTAATCCTAATATATATACCGAATATAGCACGGAGTTAGGTTATGGACATAATATTAAAGGTTTACTTGGGTTTCAAGCGGAAGTATATACTGATAGAAACTTATCAGGTACACAAGACAATATTGCAGCAGGTATTCCTACGCTGAATACTACTACTACAAATGCTAGAACAGGTGGTGGTTATGGTCATTGGGCAACAGCCGGATATTTTGGACGTATAAACTACGACTATCTAGGACGTTATCTTGTTGAAGCCAACTTACGTTATGACGGAACTTCGAGATTCCTTGCGGATCAGCGCTGGAATTGGTTCCCATCATTCTCATTGGGATGGAATATTGCAAGAGAAGAATTCTTTGAAGATCATACAGATCTTATAAGTAACCTAAAACCAAGACTGTCTTGGGGACAACTGGGTAATCAGAACACAGACAATTGGTATCCGTTTTATAGAGTTATCAATAGAGGTAATGCAAATGGATCGTGGTTGCTTAATGGTCAAAGACCAAACACCTCAGCAGAATCCTCACTTGTTTCTGCACTTCTTACATGGGAGAAAACTCAAACGCTTAACATAGGTGCTGACTTATCTATGCTACGCAACAGATTAAATGCATCTTTCGACTGGTATCAGCGTAAATCGCTTGATATGGTAGGACCAGCTCCTGAACTTCCACATATATTAGGTATTGGAACTCCACGTGTTAACAATCTTGACATGACATCTAAAGGATGGGAGATTCAAGTTAACTGGAGAGACATTGTTGGAGACTTCAGATATGGAGCTACTTTCTCATTGTCGGATAATAATGTAACAATTGACAGTTATCCCAACGAATCGAAATCACTTTCTTTATATTATCCAGGAGCAGTAATTGGCGATATATGGGGATATGAAACAGTGGGAATTGCAAAGACAAACGAAGAAATGCAAGCACACTTAAACTCAATGAACAATGGTGCACAAAGTGCCTTAGGTTCGAATTGGGGAGCAGGTGACATAATGTATAAGGATTTAAATGGTGACGGGAAAATTGATGGTGGAAAAAACACTGTTGATGATGCAGGCGACCGCAAAATTATTGGTAATTCAAATCCAAGATACAATTTTGGTTTGAATCTTGATGCAGACTATAAAGGATTTGATCTGAAAGTATTTTTACAAGGTACTCTTAAAAGAGATTATATGCCAGGTAGTGGTACAACAGTATTCTGGGGTGCCGTTGGGTATTGGCAAACTAACTTCTTTGAGCCTCATCTAGACTACTTCAGGCCTGAGGGTACAACAAGTCCACTTGGAGCTAACGTTGATGCATACTATCCACGTCCTCTTGAAAGTGGAAGAAATAGAAATAGCCAAACAAGATATCTGCAGAATGCTGCATATGCTCGCTTAAAAAACGTAACTCTTGGTTATACATTACCACAATCTTTAACTGAGGACCTAAGCGTTTCTAATTTAAGATTCTTTGTTTCAGGTGAAAACCTGCTTACTATTACTAAATTGAAAATGTATGATCCAGAAACAGTTGGTGTTGGAGGATGGGATGGAGCTACATACCCACTTTCTAAAACATTTTCTGTTGGTTTGACAGTAACCCTTTAATAAGTTAGTTAAATAAAACAATGATGAAAAAATATATAAAACTATCAATATTAACAGCATTTGTTGCTCTGTTTGTAGGGTGTGACTCTTTTCTTGATAGAGAACCCCTTGATCAGGTAACTCCGCAGATGTACTTCAGAACTGTTGATGATCTGGCTGCTTATACTATAAACAATTACTCTTTTCAAACTGTAACTTCCAACTATGGTCTTAATCTGTTTGGAATAGATAATCATACTGATAATCAAGCTGGAACAGGTTATCCTGTATTTTGGCAACCTGGAGAGAAGAAAGTGCCTTCGGGCACTGGTGGTTGGGACTGGGGTAATATCCGTTCTAACAACTATTTCTTCGAGAATGTATTACCAAAATATGAAGCTGGTGAAATAAGTGGCAATCAAGATCACGTTAAACATTACATTGGAGAGATGTATGTTATAAGAGCCTATAACTACTTTGACAAACTAAAAGCATTTGGAGATTTCCCGATCGTAACTGAAGTATTAACAGATACTGAAGATCTATTGATTGAAGCCAGTAAAAGAAAACCAAGAAATCAGGTTGCTAGATTTATACTGGAAGACCTTGACAAAGCGGTTGATTTACTAATGGATACTCCCCCGAATGGTAAGAATAGAATATCAAAAAATGTTGCTCATTTATTAAGAGCACGTGTTGCACTATATGAAGGAACATGGGAAAAGCATCACAAAGGTACATCATTTGTACCAGGAGGTACGGGATGGCCAGGTGACCAAGCTGATCTTCAGGGTTTCAACATAGATAATGAAATATCATACTTCCTTGATGAAGCAATGAAATCTGCTAAGGTAGTTGGTGACCAAATGGTAAATAGCCTAGCTGTAAACACTGAATCGGCAGAAGGTATGGACGCTTCATTAAGTTCTTTGAATCCATATTATATGATGTTTGCTGATGAGGATATGGAGAAATATGATGAAATTCTGATGTGGAAAGAATTCAACAGATCGGTAGGCATTATAAACAACCTACAGATGGAATTAACTCGTAATGGTGGAGGTTCTGGCTGGACTAAAGGCATGGTAAATTCATTTGTAATGAGTAATGGTTTACCAATTTATGCCTCAGGATCGGGTTATAACACTGACTGGGAAAATGAAGGTGTTAATGAGACTCTTCAGAATAGAGATTCAAGGATAGTGATTTTCACTAAAAAACCAGGTGATGTAAACTTCTATCAAACTGATGGATCTCCTGCAATTGCTGACATAAGATTAATATTTGGAGATGCAGGGAGTCAGGCTACAACCGGTTTTATGATTAAAAAAGGTAAGCACTATTCTCCTGTAATGGCACAAGACCATAATGCGGGCACTAGTGGTGGCATTGTGTTTAGAGGAACTGAAGCCATGCTAATATACATGGAAGCCTCATACGAAAAGAATGGTACAGTTGATGCTATTGCAAGTAACTACTGGAGAGCTTTACGCAGAAGAGCTAATGTTGATGAGGATTTCAATAAAACAATTAATGCTACAGTAATGAGCGAAGAGGCAAAAGGTGACTTTGGAGCTTATTCTCGTGGTCAACTCATAGATCCGGTATTGTATAATATTCGTAGAGAGCGCCGAAATGAACTTGCGGCAGAAGCATTTAGATGGGACGATTTGAAACGTTGGAGAGCATTAGACCAGCTTAAAAATAATCCTTATAAAGTAGAAGGCATGCGTTTTTGGGGAACTGATTATGAAACAGAACTTGCCAATCTAACTTTAGTTGATCCGGCAACTGGTAATATGTCTTCACCCGAATTAAGCGATTATATTGTTCCTTACGAAAAAATTACTGTAAATAATAATATTGCAGCTCAGGGAGGATTCTTATTTACTCCAGCACACTATCTAGAGCCAATTGGCATGGATGTGTTCAGACTTACATCTTCTGATAAGTCTAATTACAACACTTCTGTAGTATATCAAAATCCAGGATGGAGTACTCAGGCACAAACTGGTGCTACTGATGTTGAATAGACACAAGCTTATAATTAAATAAGACTAGTACTAATTATCCTTTATAGGTTAAGAAAAACTAGTTATTTACATACATATTAGATTAAACCGCTCTCGTTATAAGGGCGGTTTTTTTATCTTAACTTTTCCTGAAATAAAAATTAATGCTACTTTTGTATTGAAGCAAACTAATTTGATTCTTCTATATCGCATTTTATGAAAAAAATAATATTATTGCCCGCTATTCTATTTAATGTATTGTTAATTGAAGCACAGACATTGAATGGAACTTACAAAAGTGGCACCGACTCACTACTTTTCTCTAATGAGCATATAACTTTCCGGATTAGTGGTTTTGGAGGTTTATCATCAACACTTGTAGGTGAAGGTACTTATGAAATCGTGGACAATTATATAATTGTACATACAGATGAATATAGTGGGATGAAATCGAACTTTAAGGAGTTAGCTGGTTCTAAAAATGATACTTGTGTAGTGAAAGTAGTTGCAGCTAGCAATTACCCTGTGCAAGGCATTTTGATTGAATCAAAAAACAAATCGGGTAAAACTATCACTGCAGGTGTAACAGGGAATGATGGCAAGGTATATTTAACTGATAATGGAAAGATTACTAAAATAAGTGCTTCTGCAATGGGATATAATTCAATAGCATTTGATAACAATACCGGTAGCGACTATCTCATAAGTTTAGCCGATAATGATGTAATAGAAGAGAAAACTGCCGTTTTTAGATTTAATGAAATTGATGAAGAAACAATCTCTATTATATTATTAACCGACAATTTTAATAATAATAAGAAACGAGAAGATGAATTGAAGAAGCTTGAGAAGAGAGCACGCAAAAGTAATAGACTGGACAAACGCTACAAGAAAGAGTTTGAGCCATTCGATGATATATACTAGTTATATATTTATTATATTTCTTTTATGACAATAGCTTTCTTACTATTCCAGAGATAACACCACCCTCGGCTTTACCGGCAAGCTCCTTAGTGACAATTGCCATAACCTTGCCCATATCTTTCATTGATGAAGACTCGGTATCGAGGATTACTTTTTTTACAATAGACTCAATTTCATCAGTTGAAAGTTGAGCTGGAAGAAACTCCCGAATAACTTTCATCTGTTCAATCTCTGTTTCTGCAAGATCTGAACGGTTTTGTTGTGAATAAATCTCAGCACTTTCTTTACGCTGTTTAACCATTCTTTGCAAAATAGAAATAGCCTTATCATCAGAGAACTCATCGCCTCCTCCTTTTGCTGTTTTGGCTTCGATAAACTCTTTTTTTACACCTCTTAAAGCATCTAGTCTTACCCTATCTTTAGCAAGCATTGCTTTCTTAATCTCTTCTGTAATTATATCAAAAAGTGTCATGTTTTCTATCTTATTAATCAAATAATGTTGAAGACTGTTGCTGAATATCAATGTGATAAGTGCGAGGATTAAATGAACGATCGCGTTTAAAAACTGGATTCTTTTCAAGTGCTTCTAAAATCTTATCATCATCAAGCTCCTCTATTGTAAGAACAAATGGCTCCTGTCTGTAGTTATTTGTAGCTAGTGACTCCAAGCCGGCTTTTCCGTAATACTTCTCTATAAGTTCTCTATCTTTTGCATCCTGTTTACGCTCTTCATCTTCCTTAAATTTACGTTCTAACTCTTCAGCCTTGGTTTCCTCCTCTCTAATTTCTCTAATGCCTGGCACACTATTAATTGTAAATCCGGTAGCTAAAAGTGTAACTTTCACCTCATCCTTGAGTGACTCATCAACTGCGGCACCCCAAATAACTTCTATCTCTTTACTGAATTTAGACATGAAATCATGTAAAGCATTCATCTCTTCCATCATGAGAGGATTCTCTTCGCCAAAGCATAGATTGATTAATATTTTCTTAGAACTGAAAACATCATTATTATTTAATAATGGTGAGTGAAGAGCATCCTTAATTGCTTCATTGATTCTATCTGTTCCATTAGCCATTCCACTACTCATTATAGCTACACCTCCATCTTTAAGAGTTGTATTAACATCTGCAAAGTCGAGGTTAACGTGCCCATGAACCGTTATAATCTCGGCTATACTTTTGGCAGCAGTTGTAAGTGTATCATCGGCTTTGGCAAATGCATTGAGCATTGTAAGATCACTGTATATATCGCGCAATCGCTCATTATTTATAACAAGCAATGCATCAACGTTTTTTGAGATTTCTTCTACACCTTTTAGAGCTTGAACTATTTTACGAGATCCTTCAAAAACAAATGGAATTGTTACTATACCAACTGTTAGGATACCTAAATCTTTAGCGATTCGAGCAATAACAGGAGCTGCACCGGTGCCAGTGCCTCCACCCATTCCGGCAGTAATAAACACCATTCGGGTACCATCATTCATTAGTGTCTCTATTAAATCAGCACTCTCTTCGGCTGCTTTGCTGGCTATTTCAGGTTTATTTCCTGCGCCCAGGCCCCCGGTAGTATGAGATCCAAGTTGCACTTTAACTGGTACAGGAGATTCCATCAATGCCTGATTATCGGTGTTACAAAGTGCAAATGAAACATTATGAATACCCTCTAGAAACATATGATTCACGGCATTTCCCCCACCTCCTCCTACTCCAATTACTTTAATGATAGCATCGGTATGGCTCTCTAATTGAAAATCTAATAAATCTACGTTCATAAAATCACTTCATTTAATTTATTCATCGTCATCTGAAAACATATTTCCAAAGACATCTCCAAATTTATCCAATAATCCCTGTTTTGTTGATTTCTTGTTTTTCTTACTTTCTTTTGCAATCTGTTTTGCACTTTGCTTTGATTCAGATCGTTTCTTATCAGAATAATGATCCTCATTACTTTTTTCAACAATCTCTTCTATATCTAATTTACAGCTTTCTTGACCCATTAACAGCATGCCTAATGCCTGAGTGAAACAAGGGTTACTTATTAGTTCGGGAGCATTATTAATTAAAGACTTCTTGGCAGTAGCTCTACGAATAGGCATTTTAAGTTTTTGTCCGAGATACTCAGTGAGATTTTTTAGTTGAGAAGCGCCGCCAGTTATAATAACACCTGCACCAAGTTTATTTTCATAGCCTGACAAACGAATCTGTTCAATTATATTGGCAGTTATTTCGTCTAAACGTAATGCAATAACTCTGTTAAGTTCTGTAAGATCAATATCAGGTTTTGAAGAAAAAGGAGATGAGAAGAAAGGGCTCTCATGTGTTTCCATTGCTTTCCCAAATTTAATCTTTAACTGTTCAGCGTCATTTTCTGTAAAATTTAGAGCGCTAATATCCTTAGTTATACTTTTTCCTCCAAAAGGAATAACAACAAATCTTCTAAGTATACCATCTTTGTAAACCGATAATGAGGTGGTACCTGCACCGAAATCAATAAATGCGCAGCCAAGTTCTTTCTCTTCGTCGTTGAGAGCTACTGCTGCAGAAGCCAAGGCACCAACAATATAATCTGCTATTGCCAATTTAGCCTTTCCTGTAACACTTTTTTCTATATTTGAGAGGAGATTAGGCCTTCCAACAACTATCTGGAAGGATGCTTCTACTTCGGACCCGGCAACCCCAACAGGATTTTTCTCTGTTTTAGCATCTACATAATACTCAACGTCAGCTACTGCATAATTTGTTTGCATATCGGGTGTGTACTTCTTTGCAGAGCGATTAAGTTGATCAACTACTTCTTGTGTTACTATCCCTCCTGGAGAAAGCATTGTCCTTTCTCTGAACTCTAGAGTGTGTAACGACTGCCCGGTAAGGGAAACATATACTTTACCTATTTTGTCACCAATGCTGTTCTCTAGCAATGTCAACATTTTTCGAATAATCGCTCCTGCTTCCTCAATATTGTAAACCATTCCTCTTCTTACGGAATTACCGGAATCAATGATTTCACTATCCATTATTGAAATAACATTGTTCTCATTTTTTCGTCCTACTACACCTTTTATCTTTGAGGTTCCAAGATCGATTACAGCTATAAAATCAGATTGCGTCATACTTTGGTTAATGGTTATTCAGTTGTTTAACAAACACACTTACAACAACATTTGTTTTTTTGTTAACATCATTTCAATTGTACGCTAATTATTTTAGAGTACAAACTACTTGATTCTCGAATTTCAGATTTATCTGTGAGTATCTATTCCAGCCTAATATATTTAGTCCACCGTCAACAAAACGTGCAAATTTATTCAATTTAGTTGGGTAATCTTCAAGGCTTCCCATAATAATTCTGAAATTACCTGCACGAGGTATCAGTTCGACCTCATTATCATTCTTTACGACAATTTGCTCTACCCAAGCATCCCAATCGGAGTTGTTGTTAAGAAACATTGCAAAATCATAAAGTTCATTTTTCGCAAACTCCTCGTCTATTTCTCCCGTAGCAACAGGTACATATACAGCAAAACTAGATGCTACAGGCATAATTCCCCTATCCTTATCCACATAAAAACTACCCTCGCTATTGGATATAACCCTAAGCACAGGCTCTCTTTGCTTAATAGTTGCCATTACAGTTCCGCCAGATGTAATAAAAACTTTAGCCGATTCTACCAAACGGTTTGTCAATATTATATCGCGAATAGTAAGGGTATTAATATTTTTAAATGACTTTCCTACGGGATACAAGTCATGCTTCTTCACTAATGCCTCTATTTCTAAAGCAGTAACGAATTGAGTTTTAAGACTATCCTTGATTTCTACTTCAAAACCAGTACACTTTCGGTTATAAGATGAATCTCTGAAATAGTTGGCAGATAGTATTATGTACCCTATCACAACAACAGCTATTAATATAACAAGAACCCTCTTCACTCTAAGTTATTTTCTATTTATTTTTGCTTAATATTTCTTTAATATGAGGCACCATCCTATCAATATCACCTGCACCAAACGTTACAACCATTTCGGGTTGTTTTTTGATAATCAGATCCAATAGCTCTGACTTTATAATCAACTGCTTATTTGGTGATGTTATTTTATCAAATATAACTTGAGAGCTAACCCCTTCAATTGGCTCTTCTCTAGCTGGATAAATATCAAGAAGTATTATATCATCGGCTAGAGAAAGGCTTTCAGCAAATTCAATTGCAAAATCTCTCGTTCGAGAATATAGGTGTGGTTGAAAAATTGCAGTTAATTTTTTATCAGGATAAAGAGCCTTTATCGATACTATTGCAGCTTTAAGCTCTTCGGGATGATGAGCATAATCATCAATATATACAATATTTTTATTCTTTAAATGAAACTCAAATCGTCTTTTCACCCCCATAAAAGAACTCATTGCAGACTTCATCTCCTCAGGAGTAGCACCACTTAATTCGGCTGCTGCCATTGCAGCTATACCATTCTCTATATTAATCTTCACGGGCACTCCAAGAGAAATATCTTTTATTATACCTTTTGGAGAAACAAAATCAAAGAAAATTTCACCATTTTTTATTCTGATATTTTCGGCATAAAAATCACCTTTTGTTTCGGAGTAACTCCACACTTTAACAGAATCTTTAACTTTAGGTGTTAGTTTAGCATCTAGTTTTAAAATAAGATGACCATTTGGACGTACTAGCGATGTAAACTTCTCAAAACTCTCTTTATAGGCCTCTTCAGTGCCATAAATATCTAAATGATCAGGATCGGCAGAAGTTATTATTGCAATATGAGGTTGCAAACTATGAAACGATCTATCGTACTCATCAGCTTCAACAACAGTGAAATTACTTTTTTCTGAAAGTAGTAAGTTGCTATTATAGTTTTTAAGGATACCTCCTAAAAAAGCATTACAGTCGATATGAGATTGTTTGAACAAATGTGCAACCATACTCGAAACGGTTGTTTTACCATGAGTGCCTGCTACACATATTGCATCACTTAGCTTTGTTATTTCTCCTAAAAGTTGAGCTCGTTTCGCAACTACAAAACCGTTCTCCCTAAAATAATTTAGTTCTCCATGCGTTGCTGGAACAGCAGGTGTATAAACAATTAGCGTATTAGTTTTGTCTTTAAACTCAGCAGGTATCAATAAACGATTATCTTCATAATGAACTAACGCACCTTCTTTTGTAAGAGTTCCTGTGAGTTCCGACTCTGTTCTATCGTAACCCCCTACATTAGCTCCTTTAAGAAGGAAGTAACGAGCCAGATTACTCATCCCAATTCCTCCTATACCTATAAAATATATATTCTTGTAACCCTTACTTTTTATCTCCATCTTTCTTATTCAAAATCTGCTCAATTTCATTTACAATTCTTTCTGCTGAGTTATGCTGCGCAAGCTTGAGTATATTTTCACTCAGTGTTTTTAAGTCACGCTCGTTCTTGACTAATGAAAGTGCTAAATCAAACAACATATCAATTGCAATATTGTCAGACATCATTAATGCAGCATCTTTATCTACAAGAGCTTTAGCATTCATGGTCTGATGATCTTCTGCAACGTTGGGTGAAGGAACCAATATAACAGGTTTCCCCAAAATACTGAACTCAGAGATAGAGCCAGCACCAGCTCTGGAAATGACCAAATCGGCTACTGAATAAGCGTAGTCCATTCGAGATATAAAATCTGACAAATATACATTCGAAGGAATTTCACCTTTACTCTGCAGATTACTCATTTCATTAAAATAATATTTTCCACACTGCCATAATATCTGCACATCTTCAGTGGCATTTATTTTTGTAAAAGCATTCACAATACTTTTATTAAGAGTTGCTGCCCCTAGACTGCCACCCAGCATAAGTATAGTTTTCTTTTGCGGATCTAACTTAAAGTGTTTATACCCCTCATTGCGATTTTCTTTAGAAATCACAAGATCTTGACGACAAGGATTTCCTGTAAGCACTATCTTTTCTTTTGGGAAAAACTTTTCCATCCCTTCATATGCCACACATATGGTAGCAGCTTTTTTGGCCAGCATTTTATTTGTTATACCTGCATATGAATTCTGCTCCTGAATTAATGTGGGGATATTTTTAGCAGCAGCCGCTCTTAAAATAGGACCGCTAGCATAACCGCCCACACCCACTGCAATATCGGGCTTGAAGTTATTAATTATACTTTTAGACCTCTTCATGCTTTTAAGCAATTTGATGGCAACATTGAAATTCTTTAGTATTCGTTTGCGGTCGAATCCAGCAACAGGTAGTCCAATAATCTTATATCCTGCAGCAGGCACACGCTCCATCTCCATGCGATCTTCGGCTCCTACGAAAAGTATTTCAGAGTTAGGCCAACGCTTTTTTACTGCATTAGCAATGGCGATTGCAGGAAAAATATGGCCACCTGTGCCTCCGCCACTTATTATTATTCTCTTCATACTTTATATATTTCAAATTCAACTTTATCTTCAAGATCTGTAACCGTCTCTTTTTCTAATCCGTTCTGATCGGATGCAATTTCGGGAATTTTTAATTCTTCTTTAATAATTTCGTTGTTTATAATCTCCTCATCTATAATTGTATTTTCCTCAGATACCATTTGCTCTTTCTTTTTACCTATTCCAAAACGGTCGGCACTTAAAATAAGACCAAAATAAGCACACGTTATCAGAGTAGACGTTCCTCCCCTACTTATAAGAGGAAGTGGCTGCCCCGTTACAGGAATGAGATTAACTGCCACTGCCATATTCACAAACGCTTGAATTGATAGCATCATTGCTGATCCAAGAACTAGATATTTGGGGAAAAGCTTTTCTGTTTTCCTTGCAATCATTCCCGACCTAATAAGAATTATTACATAAAGGAGCAAAACAAACACCCCTCCAATAATACCCATTTCTTCTATTATTATAGCATAAATAAAATCTGAGTATGCCTGTGGCAAGAAGTCTCTTTCTGTGCTATTTCCTGGAAAAACACCAAGAACGCCACCGTTTGATATTGCAATCTTGGCATGTGCAACCTGATAGTTTTCGTCAGTTATTGTATAATACTCCTCCTCCGACAATTCTTTTGCTTCACCAAAATGAGTAATTCTATTCTGCCATGTACCCATTCGGTTTAAAGGTCCCTTATCTGTCCAACTATCTGGTATTATATTTAAGAATAAAATAAAAAGAAGCACCAATGCTATTCCGGCACCTGCTACCTTAAGTAGACGTAATATCTTTACATTTCCAATAAACATCAGAAGAAAACAAACACCAAACAGTAGCACTGCTGTTGAAAGATTATCCATCGCAATGATTCCGCATACAACAATCATTAAACCAATCATCCATTTAAATAGAGTAGAGTCATTGACCCCATTCTGTTTACTTAAAAGAAAGGCTATTGTGCCCATAAGCGAAATCTTAGCTATCTCTGAAGGTTGAATAGTAAATCCCATGAATGATATCCATCTGTCGGCATTATTAACGCTTACGCCTATAAAGGGAGTTAGAATTAACAATACAATAGCACCAAGAAGAACAAAAATAAGTGACGAGAAAAAACGGTACGGAATATTATGAATAAATAGTATTACCCCCACTCCACCTATCAAAAACATTGCATGTCTGAGTATTGGGCCCCACTGATTCTGCTGACGATAAACAATTGTGCTTGTGGCACTAAAAATCTCTATTAACGAAATAACACATAATATTATAAAGACAGTCCAAATTACCTTGTCCCCTTTAAATATCTTGCGACCAAAATCATTCAGAATTGACCCTGATTCATTTATATCTTCAACAGGATTATTAGGTTCTGTTTTAAAAAAATCTTTATCAAGCATCTTTTTAAGTTTAATGATTATAGTTTTCTGACATACTCTTTAAACTGATCACCTCTATCTTCATAATTATCAAATAAATCGAAGCTAGCACAACAAGGAGAGAGTAAAACTGTATCACCCTTCTCTGCTAATTCATAAGCACTTTTTACAGCATCAGACATAGAGTCTACATCTTTTATAACATCAATTTTACCATCAAAGAAAGAGTGTAGTTTGCTATTATCTTTACCCATAAATATCAACGCCTTAACTTTTGAAGTTACCAGGTCTTCGATTTCTTGATAATTATTTCCTTTATCAACCCCTCCAATAATAAGTATCGTTTTACTACGCATCGATTGTAATGCATACCAACAGGAATTTACATTAGTCGCTTTTGAGTCGTTGATATATTGCACTCCTCTTACTGTAGCAACTTTTTCTAATCTGTGAGGTACACCTTTAAAATCGGCAAGAGACTCTCTAAGTTGGTCATCAGTTATATCCATCAGTTTGGCAACAATGCCAGATGCTAATGAATTATAAACATTATGCATTCCTTCTAATGCTAGCAGTTCAAGCTCCATATTGAATGTATTTCCTTTGGAATTAATAAATATTCTACCGTTCTCAATATATCCTGCCGAAAGTCCTTTGTTAACCTCCCCAAATGGATATCTTGTTACCTCTGGTTTAAGCTTCTCAATCTCTCTTGTTACAA
>JAAZCL010000157.1 GCA_012513315.1 Bacteroidales bacterium
AAAGCAGGTGGTGCGATGCGTGCTGTGCTTGAGAGTGCAGGTATTACTGACGTTTTGGCAAAGTCTAAAGGGTCGTCAAATCCTCACAACCTTGTGAAAGCAACAATTGCAGCTCTTATGGAGCTTAGAGATCCTATCACAATATCTCGCACAAGAGGTGTTAGTTTAGATAAAGTTTTTAACGGATAATTGAAAGGAAGATATCAATATGGCTAAAATCAGAATTAAACAGACAAGAAGCAGAATTGGTTCTCCTATAGATCAGAAGAGAACGTTAGATGCTTTGGGTCTACGCAAAACAAATAGAATTGTTGAACACGATGATACTCCAACAATAAGAGGAATGATTACTAAAGTTCAACATTTAGTAACTATAGTAGAATAAGAAACAAGATAAAAATACATTAGAAATGAATTTATCGAATTTAAGACCAGCAAAAGGGTCTACAAAAACCCGTAAGAGAATTGGTCGCGGTGAGGGCTCTGGTTATGGAGGAACTTCTACCAGAGGTCACAAAGGAGCACAATCACGATCGGGATATTCAAGAAAAGCAGGTTTCGAAGGTGGGCAAATGCCTCTATATCGTCGAGTGCCAAAATTTGGATTCACGCCTTTAAAAAAGACTGAATACAAAGTAATTAATCTTGATAAGTTGCAAGAATTAGCAGACAAAGATATTACTGTTATAGACACTGAAGTTCTTATGAAATCAGGTCTAATGTCTCCAAAGCATTTGATAAAAATACTTGGAAATGGTACTTTAACCGCTAAATTAGAAGTAAAAGCTCATGCTTTTTCTAAAACAGCAGAAGAAGCTATTAAAAACGCAGGTGGAACAGCTATAAAAATCCAATAAAATGAGATTTGTTAAAACAATTGAGAATATTTGGAAAATTGAAGATCTGCGAAACAGACTCATAACAACCCTTTTCTTTATTGCTATCTATCGTTTTGGTTCGTTCGTTGTTCTTCCAGGTGTAGATCCTGTGCAGCTACAACTATTACAATCAAACGCTAGCTCTGGTTTATTAGGATTGTTAGATATGTTTTCAGGAGGAGCTTTTGCCAATGCTTCAATTTTTGCATTAGGTATTATGCCCTATATTTCTGCATCTATTGTAATGCAGTTGTTAGGTGTAGCTCTTCCATACTTTCAGAAACTTCAAAGAGAAGGTGAAAGTGGTAGAACTAAGATGAACCAATACACTCGTTACTTAACAGTAGCAATTTTATTGGTACAGGGGCGAGCATATATTTATGGAGCTCTTGGAAATGCAGTGCCCGGAGGCTTTTGGGATTGGGTCTTACCCACTACCATTATCTTGGCATCAGGAAGTATGTTTGTATTATGGTTAGGTGAGCGAATTACCGATAAAGGTATTGGAAATGGTATTTCTTTTATTATCTTAATAGGTATTATAGCTAGACTACCAGGTGCCCTAATAGGTGAGTTTGTTTCAAGATTGAAAGACTCTGGTGGTGGACTAATTGTATTTATGCTTGAAATAGTGTTCTTATTATTTATTATCGCAGCTGCAATAATGTTGGTGCAAGGAGCTAGAAAAGTTCCTGTACAATATGCAAAGCGCGTTGTAGGTAATAGACAGTATGGTGGAGTGCGTCAGTATATTCCACTTAAAGTGAATGCAGCTAACGTAATGCCAATTATTTTTGCGCAAGCAATTATGTTTATACCTATTACATTGGCTAATTTTACTGCAAGAGAGGGTGGTGGGTTTTTATCTGCATTGATGGATCATACTAGTTTTTGGTATAATTTCATTTTTGCATTGATGATTATTGCATTTACGTATTTCTATACAGCAATAACAATTAATCCAACTCAAATGGCAGAAGACCTCAAACGTAATAATGGTTTTATTCCAGGCATTAAACCAGGAAAAAGAACTGCAGAGTATATCGACACTATTATGTCGCGAATCACCCTGCCAGGATCTATTTTTCTAGCTATTGTGGCTATATTGCCAGCTTTTGCTAGTTTCTTTGGTGTAAGTGGTCAGTTTGCACAGTTCTTTGGTGGTACTTCTCTATTAATTCTTGTGGGTGTTGTATTAGACACACTGCAGCAAATAGAAAGTCACTTGCTAATGCGTCATTACGACGGGCTATTGAAGTCGGGTAAAATTAAGGGTAGAACAGGTTCTATCGCAGCATACTAATAGACTATTTAAAAAACGATGAGAAAGTAATATGATCTATCTTAAAACAGACGAAGAAATTGAGTTAATGCGCGAAAGTAATCGCTTGGTAGGTATGACACATGGAGAATTATCCAAACATATCCGCCCTGGCATTACTACATTAGAACTTGATAAAATAGCGGATGAGTTTATTAGAGATCATGGAGCTGTTCCTTCTTTTTAGGCTACGGAGGCTTTCCAAATTCTATTTGTACTTCTGTAAACGAACATGTAGTACATGGAATACCTAACAATATACCCTTGAAAGAGGGCGATATTGTTTCAATAGATATTGGGACAGTTAAAAATGAATATAATGGTGATTCTGCTTATACATATTGCGTTGGCGAAGTATCCGACGAAATTAAAAAGCTACTGAGGGTAACTCGCGAATCACTTTATATTGGTATTGAGCAAGCCAAAGAGGGTAACAGAATTGGAGATATCGGAAATGCTATACAAACTTATTGCGAAAAACTTGGTTATACAGTAGTAAGGGAGTTGGTAGGACATGGTATAGGGCGTAAAATGAATGAAGCTCCAGAGGTACCAAATTATGGTAGACGTGGAACTGGTCCGTTAATTAAAAATGGAATGTGTATTGCAATCGAACCAATGATAAATATGGGAAGTAAAAATGTTGTCTTTGAAAGTGACGGTTGGACTGTTAGAACAAAAGATCGAAAACCATCCGCTCACTTCGAACACACGATTGCTGTTCGTAATGGAAAGGCAGACATTTTATCAACTTTTGAATTCATAAAAGATAATCTTTAAACATCGTAATTTATAATGGCTAAACAACCAGCAATAGAACAAGACGGAGTAATTTTAGAGGCGTTATCAAACGCAATGTTCCGTGTAGAATTAGAAAATGGACATGAAATAACAGCTCATATTTCAGGAAAAATGCGAATGCATTATATCCGCATATTACCCGGAGATAGAGTGAGAGTAGAGATGTCACCTTATTATCTCTCTAAAGGAAGAATATCATTCAGATACAAATAAAAAACAGATATGAAAGTAAGAGCATCCTTAAAAAAACGTACAGCTGACTGTCAAATTGTAAAAAGGAAAGGTCGTTTGTACATAATAAACAAGAAAAATCCAAGGTTTAAACAACGCCAAGGATAATATTATTATTTTTGTAACAACAAACAAATAGATATATGGCTATAAGAATTGTAGGTGTCGATTTACCACAAAATAAAAGAGGCGAAATTGCCTTAACTTATATTTTTGGAATCGGCCGCAGCGCATCCAAAAGTATTTTAGAGAAGGCTGAAGTTGATAGAAATATCAAAGTAAAAGATTGGACAGATGATCAAGCAGCTCGTGTTCGTGAAATAATTACAAACGAATACAAAGTAGAAGGAGATTTGCGATCGGAAGTACAACTAGATATAAAACGATTGATGGACATTGGTTGCTACCGTGGCATCAGACATCGTACTGGTTTACCTGTAAGAGGGCAAAGTACAAAAAACAATGCGCGTACACGTAAAGGGAGAAAGAAAACAGTTGCAAATAAAAAAACAGCTACTAAATAATAAAGTGATTAACTAATATGGCAAAGAGAACTGTCGCAGCAAAGAGAAGAAAAGTGAAAGTTAGTCCGATAGGACAAGCCCACATACATTCGTCATTCAACAATATTATTGTTTCATTGACTAATGAGGATGGTCAGGTAATAAGCTGGTCATCAGCAGGTAAGATGGGTTTTAGAAGTTCTAAAAAGAACACACCATATGCAGCTCAAATGGTTGCATCTGATTGCGCTAAAACTGCATTTGATTTAGGTCTACGTAAAGTAAAAGTTTATGTTAAAGGACCCGGTAACGGTCGTGAATCAGCAATTAGAACTATTCACGGTGCAGGTATTGAAGTTATGGAGATTGTAGATGTTACACCATTACCACATAATGGATGTCGTCCTCCAAAGAAAAGAAGAGTATAATCAAAATTTAAGTTTCATTTAATATCGAAATTTGAACTGTGATTTTAGATTACTTGATCACTTCTCAGTAATCGCGGCTGCACAGTTTAGGATTCAGAAAAAGAATAATTGTAATAATGGCAAGATATATTGGTCCAAAATCAAGAATAGCACGCAAATTTGGCGAAGCTATTTTCGGTCCTGATAAAGTTCTTTCTAAAAAGAACTACCCACCAGGACAACATGGGAATACACGTAGAAGAAAAACCTCGGAGTATGGTACACAGCTACGTGAAAAACAGCGCGCAAAATACACATATGGTGTATTAGAAAAACAATTCCGAATTACATTTGATAAAGCCGCCCGCAGTACAGGGATTACTGGTGAAGTGTTACTTCAGCTATTAGAGTCTAGATTAGACAACGTAGTATTTAGATTAGGTATTGCTCCAACACGCGCAGCTGCTCGTCAGTTGGTAACACACCGTCACATTGTTGTTGATGGTAAAACATTGGATATACCTTCTTACAGCGTAAAAGCAGGTCAAATAGTTGGCGTAAGAGAAAAGTCTAAATCACTTGAAGTTGTGAGCAACTCGCTTGAAGGCTTCAATCATAGCAAATATCCTTGGCTTGAGTGGGATGCAAGAACTCTTAGTGGTAAATTATTACATTGGCCAGAGAGAACTGATATCCCAGAAAATATAAAAGAACAACTAATAGTAGAATTATATTCTAAATAAAGATTTAATGGCAATTTTAGCATTTCAAAAACCCGATAAAGTTATAATGTTGCAGGATGATGCATTCTACGGAAAATTTGAGTTTCGTCCGTTAGAACCTGGCTATGGTGTTACTATAGGCAATGCATTGCGTCGCATTTTGCTTTCTTCGTTAGAAGGATTTGCAATTACTTCCCTGAAGATTTAAGGAGTTGATCATGAATTTGCAACTCTTCCAGGCGTTCTAGAAGATGTGACAAATATCATCCTTAACTTAAAGCAAGTGCGCTTTAAGCAAATTGTAGATGAAATAGATAACGAGAAAGTAAGTATTAAATTCTCTGGTTCAGAAGAATTCAAAGCTGGAGATATAGGACGTTTAATGACCGGATTTGAAGTGCTGAATCCTGATTTGGTAATATGCCATTTAGAGAAAAAAGCTGAAATCCGTATGGAGCTTACTGTCAATAAAGGCAGGGGTTACGTGTCGGCTGAAGAGAACAGAGAGATGTTGCTCGAAGAAGATGTACAGCTACTTACAATCGATTCAATTTTTACACCTATAAGAAATGTTAGGTACGATGTTGAGAATTATCGTATTGAGCAAAAAACAGATTATGAAAAACTTAATCTGGAAATCATTACAGATGGTTCTATTCATCCTAAAGATGCATTGAAAGAGGCTGCAAAAATTCTGATTCATCACTTTATGCTTTTTTCTGACGATAAGATTATGCTCGAAACTATTGATGCAGATAATATAGAGGAGTTCGACGAAGAACTACTTCATATGCGTCAACTACTTAAGCGTAAATTATCTGATCTCAATCTTTCAGTGAGAGCTCTTAACTGTTTAAAAGCTGCTAATGTAGAATCGTTAGGAGAACTAGTGGAGCATAATAGAAATGACTTATTGAAGTTTAGAAACTTTGGTAAGAAATCTCTTGCTGAACTTGAAGAATTACTTGAAGGATTGAATCTAACCTTCGGTATGGATATTTCCAAATATAAATTAGATAAAGAATAAAATAAGAAATGAGACATAATAAAAAGATAAATCACTTAGGGCGTACATCATCTCATCGCAAAGCTATGCTTTCAAATATGGCAACGTCATTGAT
>JAAZCL010000158.1 GCA_012513315.1 Bacteroidales bacterium
AGAAAACTTCAGTCAGGCAAATCTCAACTACTCATACCTTCTTTTTCCTATAGTAGGCATATTGGTTGCCAGTTTATATGTTAGATATATAGTAAAGGACGATATTAGCCACGGTGTAACAAAAATACTTTTTGCTATTTCACAACGCAAAAGTAGGATAAAGCCACACAATATGCACTCGTCGTTAGTGGCAAGTTCTATTACCATTGGCTTTGGAGGTTCTGTTGGAGCAGAGGCACCCATTGTGCTCACAGGCTCTGCTATTGGATCGAACCTTGGAAGATATTTTAAGCTTGAACAACACAGCCTAATGATATTAGTTGGTTGCGGAGCGGCAGGTGCTATTGCAGGAATTTTTAAAGCACCCATTGCAGGGATACTATTTGTTATTGAGGTGTTGCTGCTAGACCTAACTATGTCGTCGATACTGCCACTACTTGTAACTGCTGTTACCGCCACAGTGGTATCATACCTACTAACAGGTATGGATGCCATGTTTGCCTATACACTTGTTGAGCAGTTTACGCTAGACCGCATACCTTATGTAATTTTACTTGGTATAATATGTGGATTACTTTCGCTATACGTGATAAGATGTATGAGTTGGCTCGAAAGCATCTTTCATAGTTTGCCACATTGGAAGAGATTTGTACTTGGTGGGGTTATGCTTAGTATTCTGATATTCCTTTTCCCTCCCCTATTTGGTGAAGGTTATAATACAATAAACACCCTTCTTGCAGGAGGCGATTCATTTACCAGCCTTACAAACGAGAGTTTTTTCTATAACTTAGAGAGCAGATGGGCTATAATAGTATTCCTTATACTTGTTCTTCTTTTTAAAGTATTTGCAACTAGCGCCACCAACGGAGGAGGTGGTACGGGAGGGGTATTTGCTCCCACCCTGTTTTTGGGATGTATAGTGGGGTTTGTATTCTCCTACACGCTCAATCAGTTAGGTTATACAACATACCTTCCTCAAGAAAACTTTGCATTAATGGGTATGTCGGGTGTTATGGCAGGTGTTATGCATGCACCCCTAACCGGCATGTTCTTAATTGTGGAGCTTACGGGAGGCTATGACATGTTTTTACCTTTAATGATAGTTTCATTAGTATCATACGTAACAATTTTAATTTTTGAAAAGCATAGTATATATGCAATTCGTCTTGCAAAAAGGGGAGAGCTAATAACTCATCATAAGGATAAGGCAGTGCTCACATTCTTGAAGATAGAAGATCTGCTTGAAAAAGACATACCAACCGTTACACCTGATATGTCATTGGGTGAAATGGTGAAGGTAATATCAACCTCAAATAGAAATATATTTCCTGTAGTTGATAATGACAATATTCTTATTGGGTTGGTATTGATGAATGATATTCGTAATATCATGTTCCGCCCCGAGCTGTATGAGAAATTTACGGTTGAGAAGTTTATGGTTGGTACTCCCGCAAAAATTGATATAAACAACAGCATGGAAGAGGTTATGGATACATTTGAAACTACCAAAGCATGGAACCTGCCAGTTGTTAATGAAAAAGGCGAATATGTGGGTTTGCTTTCGCAATCATCGGTGTTTAACTCTTATAGAGAGGTGTTGGTAGAGAACTATTCGCAGGATGATGAGTAAATTAGCTATTATGAAAAAAGAAGATTTAAGAATATTGTTTATGGGTACTCCCGAGTTTGCGGTTGAGTCGCTTAAAGCACTTGTTGATAATAACTACAACGTTGTAGCTGTAATTACCATGCCCGACAAGCCCGCGGGGAGAGGATATAAATTACAAGCATCTCCTGTAAAACAATATGCATTAGGAAAGGGATTAACGGTATTGCAACCAGAAAAACTAAGAGATGAGAGTTTTATAGCTCAGTTAGAAGACTTGAGAATAGATCTTCAGGTGGTGGTTGCTTTTAGAATGCTTCCTGAAGTTGTTTGGAGTATGCCATCTAAGGGAACCTTCAATCTGCATTCATCATTACTACCTCAGTATCGGGGGGCAGCGCCAATTAATTGGGCAATTATAAATGGTGAGAAGGAGACTGGTGTAACTACATTTTTTCTATCGCATGAGATTGATACAGGTGATATCATATTTAGAGAAAAAACCACAATAAGCAATTTGGATAATGCCGAGACGCTTCACGATAGGTTGATGGTGATGGGTGCCCAACTAGTGCTAAAGACAGTTGACGCTGTTATTAATAACAGTGTAACTAGCATTTCGCAGGATGAATTAAATGCAAATGAGATTGAATTAAAGCCTGCACCTAAAATATTTAAAGATGATTGCAGAGTGAATTGGAATAAAAACAGGGAAGAGATATTCAACTTCATAAGAGGCTTATCGCCCTACCCTGCTGCATGGACAGAGTTGCACCGAGCTGGAACTGATGAAGTCCTTAGGGTAAAGCTATTTGCTGGTATGTTATCTGAAGAAGTAGACTCAGCATCTTTGAAAAATGGAGCAATAATAACCGACAACAAAAACTATATAAATGTGGTAACCGCAAACGGAATGGTTAGCATTACTGATTTACAGCTTTCGGGCAAGAAGCGTATGAATGTTATCGATTTCTTAAATGGATATAAGTTAAGTGAAGGCGATTATTTTAAATAATTGCTTTTTAACTACCACTTAAATATTCAACAACAAATTACACATCAACTTCCACTTTTAATTATCGATTACAAATTACACTTATCGACTACCACTTATAATTGAGTCCAAAACTTAGTGTTTGATTAACTTGCCAGAAGCCTAAAGTTGGATCGGCAGGAACGCTATCATCGAACCTCACATTAAGATATAATCTTGTTGAGAAGGCATTACTTAATGCCATATTTAGACTATTCTCAAATTCAGTAATTACCTTGTCGTAACTTGTAAAGTAGGTCAAACGTGAATCCCACGAAATGTAACGTGTAAAATCATATTTGAGTATTGATGTGATAGTGGAACCAAGATCTAGAAGAGACTTATCACCCTCGGGAATACCATATCGTACAACATCAACTGAATCGTTACCAACATATCTATAGTTTATAGATATAGGAGCAATGGCTAAATCCCATTTTACATTTCTGTGACGCACTCTTTCTGATTTCTTATTAACTGCATACTTTAAACCGACACCGGCATTTACATATAAAGGAGAAAGAAGTGCAGAGCGTAAATCATTTGAGTTAGTTGGATAAGAATTAAACAATTGCGACTTTGCCTCCATGTTCATTGAGTATGACCATCCTTTTACAAATGCATCAATACCAAAGTCACCATAGTAACGAAGCAGATCGTTTCCAATTCTATATTCTCTTAGCGAGTCGTCAGGTGCATTAAATACAGACAACCTCCACTCGATAGTATTATTAAACTTCACCTTTTCCTTCTTGTAATTGGCCCTTAATACATGATAACTATTAAAGTTAAGGTTGTTAGTACCTCCTTTATGCCAATTGTCGGAAAAGTAATTCTGAGCAAATTGAAACGAATGTTCACCTGAGCGAACCCAATATTTTCTTTCGATTTCAAAAATATCAACACCAGGTGCCTCAAGTGAATAGGCAGTCTCAGATTCTAAAAGCTTTCTGAAAGGATTAAATGACTCTCTAACTTCCTCATCGCTGGTTCTAACACTTGGAAGGGAGCTGAAGTTAAGAACAGAATACCTCACTCTGTCGGGATATTCCATGTAATAATCGCGTCTTACCCTCTGTATAAAATCGACATGCTTTAACCTAGGAGCAAATGTTTTGTCTTGTGGGATAAGCAATCCTTTATCACTTTCATCTTCTGAGGAATAAAATGTTAAATCTCGAGGAATGATTTTACCATTATAAATCATTGGAAGAAAAAGAGGATTGTAGAAAATTGTATCATTAAAAGTTAACCCACTTAATGCGTATGCACTTTGATAATATTCGGGTAGTTGCAGTGTTCCATTCGCTTTTCGTGTATATATAGAATCTAATGGATTTCTACTTACAAATGGAACTGGAACAATTATTGTATCTTCATTCAATGTTGGAGTTAATAATATAGTATCCGGAGGAAATACTTCGGGTAGAACTTCAGGTAAAGTATCGGATAAAGCTTCAGGAAAAGTTTCTTCAGGAAACATATTCTCAGGTGAAACTTCCTCAAGTAAAGGAATAGACTCTCTTGCTGTAGTGCGCTGTTGTATCTGACGACTGATATCTGTTATGTTTTCAAACAGGTTTAAAGTGTCGGGTACCTGATATGCCTCAGTGGCCGTAGAGGCCAATGAGAAAAATGATATAATAAAAAAAGTAAGAAGTTGTTTCATATTTGTAGAAAGCTAGACTTGAACACAAAGATATAAAAAATTTTACTTACACATGAAGTATTAAAACCATAAAGCTCACATAACTGTTCATTTTTTAGTCAGTTATTGTTTATAATAGAAACAATATAGGCATTTTAATGAGAGATTTTGAACTGGGATTTAAAAACAAACTAAAAAAAGAATATATTTGCATAGTTTTAAATGAATAAATAAAAATTCAAAGAAATGAAGAAATTGTTATACATTTTATTGATTGTTGCAGGTGCACTATCTCTTTCAAGCTGTTCGGGTTATAATAAGATGGTAGAGAAACAGGAAGCAGTGACATCTCAGTGGGGGAATGTGCAAAATGCTTATCAAAGACGTGCAGACCTGATTCCCAATCTTGTGAACACAGTAAAAGGGTATGCCTCGCATGAGCAAGAAACTTTTACTCAAGTGACTGAAGCAAGATCAAGAGCTACTCAAACGAACATTAATCCGGAGAACCTAACTACAGAAAGTTTGCAAGAGTATCAACAGGCTCAAAATCAATTAAGCCAAGCATTGGGTAGACTACTTCTTATTCAAGAGAATTATCCTGAATTAAAGGCTAATCAAAACTTCCTAGCATTACAGGATGAATTGGCTGGTACGGAAAACAGGATATCGGTTGAACGAAATAGATTTAACCAGTTGGCTCAAGATTACAACTCTTATATTCGTAAATTTCCACAGGTGATTTATGCCAAATGGTTTGATTTTGAAAGTAAGGCATATTTTGAAGCTCTTCCTGAAGCACAAACTGCTCCACAGGTACAGTTCTGATAAATACATTGCCAAAAGCTCAATTACTAGACATGCTTTGTGCTGAAACTCATACTTAGGGTGAAAGATGATAAAACAAATTAGAAAATGAAATTATTATTGAAGAGTAAAGCTCTTCTGTTATTATCAATTATATTAATATCCACCGGGGCATTGGCACAGGACATACCAGAGCCGATGGTACCGTTTCGTTTGGTGAACGACTTTGCAGGTGTTTTTTCGTCTGCAGAAAACAGTGCACTAGAGCAGAAACTACTTGCTTATAACGACTCAACTTCTACTCAGATATATGTGGTTACGGTAAATGATTTGGGCGGTTATGCTACATCGGACTATGCATTTAGCTTAGGTGAGAAATGGGAAATTGGTCAGAAAAGCAAGGATAATGGTGCAGTTATTTTAATTAAACCAAAGATTGGCAATAGTAGAGGGCAAGCATTTATTGCAACTGGGTATGGGCTAGAAGCAAGAATAAATGATGCTTATGCCGGTAGAATTGTTCGCAATGATATGATTCCGTATTTTATTGAGGATGATTATTTTGGTGGTGTAAATGCTGCAGTGGATGCAATGATTGCACGTCTTTCGGGTGAATATATAGCAGAAAATGAAGGTGAAGAAGGTGGCTTTCCTGCTTTATTCTTAATTATTGGTATAATGGCTATTATAATGATAGTCATAATAATTGCTGGAAAGGGCAACAATAATAATGGAGGAGGCGGTTCGGGACACCACAGGACAAACTTGCCACCTATATTTTTTCCACCTCGCTCTGGTAGAAGCAGCGGAGGTTTTGGTAGTGGTGGCTTTGGCGGCGGAGGCTTCGGAGGGAGAGGTTTCGGCGGAGGCGGTGGAGGACGTTTTGGTGGCGGTGGTGCAGGTGGTAGCTGGTAGCATGAGAGGTAAATTAATTACAATACTTGGGCCCACCGCTAGTGGAAAGACTACTTTTGCTGCTAATCTTGCACATAGCATTGATGGTGAAATAATAAGTGCCGACTCTCGTCAGATTTATAGGAGAATGGATATTGGTACGGGAAAGGATCTTTCTGATTATTTTATTGATGGTGAAGCTATTCCTTATCATCTTATTGATATAAGAGAGGCAGGAGAAAAATACACACTTTTTGAATATCAGCGCGATTTTCACGACGCGTATGACGATATTCTTTCTCGCAAAAAGGCCCCTATCTTATGTGGTGGAACGGGGCTTTATATTGAGTCTGTACTTAAAGGTTATAATTTGCCTGAAGTTCCGGCTAATATTACTTTAAGAGAATCACTTCAAGGCAAAACCCTGGAAGAGCTGACAGAGATATTGAGAGGTTATAGACCACTGCATAATATTACAGACACCGATACAAAAAAACGGGCTATAAGAGCTATTGAGATTGAGGAGTTTAGAGCAAAACAAGATCCCTCAGAAAGAGATTTCCCTCCTATTGAAAGTTGTGTTATGGGAGTGATGATTGATAGGGAATTGCGTCGTAAAAAAATAAGTGAGCGACTAAAAGCTCGTCTTAATGAGGGTATGGTTGAGGAGGTTAGGAGTATTATAGACTCGGGTATTTCACCTAATGACTTGATTTACTATGGTTTGGAGTATAAATTTGTTACATTATATGTTATAGGGGAAATCACATATAAGGATATGTATGAGGGATTGGAAGTTGCTATTCATCAATTTGCAAAGCGACAAATGACATGGTTTAGGGGAATGGAGCGAAGAGGTATAAAAATCAATTGGATAGAGGCCAATTTACCTATGAACCTAAAACTTGAAAAGGCTTATTCTTACATCGGCTTGTAGAGTTTACCAAAAATATTGTAATTTTGTTGTAATAACAAGAAACCTCTAGTTGATATTAAAATGATTAAAGGCATATTTCCGAACGATAAATTTGAATCACTCGAAACACCGTTTTACTATTATGATATGGAGTTGTTGAATAAAACACTTCAGACTATAACTAAGGAAACAGAAAATCGCCCGTTTCATGTGCATTACGCGCTTAAAGCAAATGCTAACCCCCGTATCTTGCGAGAGATAGCATCACAAGGCTTTGGCGCAGACTGTGTAAGTGGTAATGAAATATTGAAAGCTATTGAATGTGGATTTTCACCTTCACAAATTGCTTTTGCGGGCGTTGGCAAGAGTGATAAAGAGATTAATATTGGGCTAGACAATGATATTTTTTGCTTTAACGTTGAGTCGATTCCCGAAATTGAAGTTCTAAATGAACTGGCAGCTAAAAAAGGGAAAACAGCATCTGTTGCACTTCGCATTAATCCTAATGTTGACGCACGTACTCATAAATATATTACTACTGGCTTAAGTGAGAATAAGTTTGGCATAAATGAACAGGACCTTCCTGAGACATTAAAAACTCTTTCTCAATCGCCTAATATTAAACTTATTGGCATACATTTTCATATTGGTTCGCAAATTACCGATCTAACCTCATTTGAGGATTTATGTGTTAAGATAAAACTTATAAGGAACTGGTTTCATGAACAGGGTGTATCGCTTGAGATAATTAACGCAGGGGGCGGACTAGGTATTAATTATCAACATCCCAACCATTTCCCAATGGCCGATTTTGAGTCTTATTTCCGCCTTTTTGATAAGCACCTAAAACTTGAGGATGATCAGTCTCTGCATTTTGAGTTAGGTCGCTCTGTTGTTGCACCTTGTGGCACATTGATTAGTCGTGTCTTATACTTGAAGGAAGGCATTCAAAAAAACTTTCTAATAATTGATGCTGGAATGACAGATCTTATTAGACCAGCACTTTATCAAGCATTTCATCATGTAGAAAATATCAGTTCAGATGAAGATCTCTACAAGTATGATGTTGTTGGTCCGATTTGCGAATCGAGCGATACTTTTGGGGAGAATATTACTCTTAACAAATCTAAGAGAGGAGACCTAATTGCCATACGTTCGGCAGGTGCTTACGGTGAAACAATGGTTTCTAAATATAACTGCAGAGATATTCCTAAATCGTATTACTCTGACTCTCTTTAATTTTCAACTTATAGATTCTTATATAAATTCATTGCAAGTATGAATATTTTCTTCTCTTATTTCGAAGCGTTCTCTATTATTGAATGGGTGCTGGGCGCTTCTTTACTTTTCTTTTTTATAATTCAAATTCTATACAGCATATTTTTATTTAGAAAACCCCAAGCATTTGAGAAAAAAAGAGAAGAATTTATTGTTGATGAAGACGAGCTACCGGGTATATCTGTGATAGTTACATCAAAAAATAACTCATTTGAGTTAGAAAAAAACCTCCCCTATTTTTTAAACCAGAATTACCCGCTGTATGAAGTGATTGTGGTAAATAGTGGATCGACCGACGATACAGATGATGTACTTAAATTAGCCGAACAGAAATACTCTCAATTATACCACACTTTTATACCTGCAGGTGCTGATGAAGTAAATGAGAAAAAACTTGCAATTACCCTAGGCGTTAAAGCTGCAAAATACGATATTGTTTTGTTTAGTGAATCGTACTGCAGGCCATTTTCAAATAACTGGATTAGAGAGTTTGGAAAAGAATTTACAAAGGGAAAGGATATATTGCTGGGATATAGCAAAGTGATTTTTACAAACAGAGTTGGACTAGGAAACTTCATACGTTATGATAATCTTATTCACCATTTAAAGTTTCTGTCCTTGGCTATTGCAGGCAAGCCTTTTATGGGTATTGGTAGAAATATGGCATACAAAAAAGAGCTATTTTTTAATAATAAAGGACTCTCGTCTGTTTTGGGTATTGATGGCGGTGAAGATGATTTGTATATCAATAGGATTTCGAATAGAAAAAATACAGGTGTAATACTTTCAAAAGATAGTATTATTGAAACAGATAGTGTTGATAGTTTTTCGACATGGAGATCTATTAAATCGAAATATCTATATACAAAACAATTTTATAAAGGACCGGCGAATTCAATTTTTGGATTTGAAACGATTACCAAGCAATTGTTTTATTTAATTCTTGTATTATCTATAGCAGTTTCGATTTATTTTTCGAACTTTATACTATTGGGGTTTTCTGTATTGTTGTTTATAATTCGTTTTATAATACTGTTGCTTGTAATAAATAAAAATAGTGTGTGGTTTGATTCAAAGAAATTCAATATTAATCTGTTATGCTATGATTTGCTTCAACCAATAAGTAATTTAAGATTCAAGAAATACGCAAATAAAAGAAACAAATACCGCATATAACTGTCTTTTTGTCAGACTTTGGGTTAAATGGGGTTAACGACAATTTTATTCAGTTAAAAGTGTTAAAAGTTAAATGCCACGAGCAATGATTGCACATTATTTGTTTTATATTTGAAATACAAGAATAACATTAAAACAATGATTATGAATACAAGTAAAACAAAAAACGTACTTTACATAGTACTAATAGCAGTTGTCAGTTCCATTGTTACCTTACTAGGTTATAATGTTGCAAACAGAAATAACATCAATTTTTTAGATAGATCTGAAGCTAATACAACCTCAGAAGAAATTGGTGTATACTCAAACTCTTTTAATCAGGATAAAAATGTAGTTCTTACAAACCTAATGACATCCGAAGGATATCCAGATTTTACAGAAGCCGCTGAACGATCGGTTGACGGTGTGGTTCACGTAAAGACAAAAACATTAAGCAGTCAGCAATACATAAACCCATTCGATTTTTTCTTTGGTTTCGGAGATCGAAGCCCCTCTCAGCCTCGTGAGCAAGTAGGCTTTGGTTCGGGAGTTATTATTTCGAAAGATGGATATATTATAACAAATAACCACGTTGTAGAAAATGCAAATGAAGTTTCGGTTTCACTAAATGACAACAGAGAGTTCATTGCCAGGGTGGTAGGGAGTGATAAGGAAAGCGATTTAGCCCTTTTGAAAATTGAAGGAGATGACTTTCCATACCTCACATTTGGCAATTCGGATGCATTAAAAATAGGCGAATGGGTTTTGGCAGTTGGAAATCCTTTTAACCTGACATCAACCGTAACAGCTGGTATAGTTAGTGCCAAAAACAGAGGAAATGTTATGGGAGGCGGACTTCAGTCGTTTATTCAGGTAGACGCTGCAGTGAACCCAGGTAATAGCGGGGGTGCTTTGGTGAATACTAGAGGTGAACTAGTTGGTATTAATACAGCCATATATTCTCAAACTGGAAATTTTGCAGGTTATGCATTTGCAATTCCAATTTCAATTGCTGGTAAGATTGCTGCTGATATAAAGGAGTATGGTACAGTTCAAAGAGCGTATTTAGGAATAAAAGTTCAAAATATTGAAGGTGTAAGACGAGAAGATCCAGAAAAAGCGAGAGAACTATCTCAAATTAAAGGAGTTTTGGTGGACGACTTCTCAGAACGTAGTGCATCTAAAGCAGCTGGAATGAATAAAGGTGATATTATAACTGCCATAAACAATGCACCTATTAATAATTTTGCCGAACTACAAGTTCAATTAAATAGATACAGACCTGGAGATAAGGTGAATGTAACTGTAGATAGAAATGGTAAGACTCAAAACTTTAATGTAGAGCTTAAAAACGATGCAGGCAACACAGAAATATCGAAAGTAACCAACCCACTTGATAAACTTGGAGCTAAATTTACTACTATATCCGAAGATAGAAAATCTAAACTTGGTATTACAAGCGGAATAGAAGTTGAAAGCGTGGAGTCGGGAGGTCTATTTAGGAAAGAGGGTATTAATAAAGGATTTATTATATTGAGAATAAATAATACACCCGTTAATAGCGAAAATGATTTGAATAGTATTGTTGCGTCAACTCAAAACAGGCAAGATAAGGTGCTATTGGTAGCTGGTTTTTACCCAAATGGTAGAACTCAATACATAGCAATTGATTTATCTTCAGAATAGACGCCATGTTAAGCAATGTTAATTAGTGGTTTTTTGCTAACAAAATCACTATATAATATGTTTCTATAGCAAAGGGATTAGGTGTAAAACATCAAATTCCTTTGTTATATATATTAGGTGTAGGAGAATTAGAAACGATAATACAAATATATTTTGTACTTTTGCACCCCCAAACGTTTAAGATAGAAATATTTATTGAAGGATAGGATATAAATGAGACAATTAAAAATTACAAAATCGATCACCAATCGTGAAAGTGCTTCTTTAGACAAGTATCTACAGGAAATAGGCCGTGAAGAGCTAATTACTGTGGAGGAAGAAGTAGAATTGGCGCAAGCCATTAAGAAAGGTGATCGGCTAGCTCTTGAAAAACTTACAAGAGCAAACCTCCGTTTTGTTGTTTCGGTAGCTAAACAGTATCAAAACCAGGGATTAAGCCTTCCCGACCTTATTAATGAGGGAAATTTAGGCTTGATTAAAGCTGCTGAGAAATTTGACGAAACAAGAGGATTTAAATTTATTAGTTATGCAGTATGGTGGATTAGACAATCTATACTGCAGGCTTTGGCTGAGCAATCGAGAATTGTAAGATTACCGCTCAACCAAGTAGGTTCGCTTAACAAAATAAGTAAAGCACTACAGAAATTTGAACAGGAAAACGAACGCAGACCTTCAGCTGAAGAGCTGGCAGTAGTATTGGAAATACCTGTTGAAAAAGTAAGAGATTCTTTAAAAGTATCAGGCAGACACATTTCTATGGATGCTCCTTTTGTAGAAGGAGAGGATAATAGTTTACTTGACGTACTTGTGAATGATGATGCTCCAATTGCCGACAGAAAGCTTATTAATGAATCTCTACAAAAAGAAATTGATAGGGCTCTTTCTACACTTACAGAAAGAGAGAGTGATATCATTAAAATGTTTTTTGGCATAGGCTGTCAAGAAATGACTCTTGAAGAGATTGGAGATAAATTTCAACTCACACGTGAACGTGTGCGCCAAATCAAAGAAAAAGCAATTCGTCGTTTGCGACAAGACTCGAGAAGCAAGCTTTTGAAAGGTTATTTAGGCTAACTAAAGTCCTATTCAAGAATTAAGCTGTTCGGTTAGCCACAAATAATGTAGAAAAACTGTACACATTGCTATATTTTGGATAATTTTTACACAAAAATCAGCAAATGTGAAAATTAAGTTTTATATTTGTATTCTGTTGTCAGTAGCTTGGTGTAAATCGGTTTAGACAGGATTTTATATTATGGTTTCATTACAGTTTTACACCTAATTTATCGAACATTTTTATAACGTAAACGTTATAAATATAATAAATAAAAAAAGTACTAACATATTTTACGTCAGTGAAATGGCAAAAAGAATATCGAGTTATTGTAATAAAAAATGTTTAATTAGAATTTAAATTTATGAAAAAGTTTAGTTTACTTTTATTTACTGCTCTTGTAGCGTTTAGCATAAGTGCACAAGAAGTACAAAACGTTTCTCAAGGTACCGTGTATCTGAAAAACAAAGGAAGTGATAATTGGTATATGGGCCTAGGCGGTGGCACAAACCTTTATATGACAAAAGGTGAAAACGATGCAGATGCCAATTTTGGCGATCGTCTTGGTTGGATGGGTCAATTAGAAATTGGTCGTTGGAACTCTCCTAATTGGGGTGCTCGTTTAGTTATTGATGGTGGACAAATCAATTTCGTTGCCGATGGATTGGATCCAGAGCGCAATTGGGTTGGTGGGCATCTCGACCTGATGTATGATGTTACCAACGCATGGGGCACTTATAACCCTGACAGGGTCTACAGCCTTGTTCCTTACCTAGGTATTGGTTACATGTATGGCTTGGATGGTGATTGGAAAAAACCTAATCCTGATGGCGATATGTTCAAAAGTCAAAACCAAACGTTAACTTATAACGTAGGTCTTATCAACAATTTCAAACTTTCTAACAGCGTCGCCCTTTTTGTAGAGCTTGGTTGGAGAGTTATGCAAGAGTCTTTTGACGGAAGCCCAACAAGTGGAGATTATGACTATGACAGCATGTTCACAGGTACTGCTGGTATCAAATTCGGACTAGGTGGAAAACAAGATTTCACACCAGCTGAACTTATGGACTACAATTTAATTAATGATCTTAACAGCCAAATCAACAGACTACGTGCTGAAAACGAACAACTGAGACAAAGACCAGAATCTTGTCCAGAGTGTCCAGAAGTACAGCCTACAGTAACTGAAGCTGTTTATGTTCCTAACGTTGTATTCTTCCGTATTAACTCTTCAACTATTGACAGAGGACAGCAAGTAAGTGTATATAACACTGCTGAATACATGAAGGCTAACGATAGCGCGAAAGTTAATATTGTAGCTTATGCTGACAGACAAACAGGTACTCCTGAATATAACTTCGCACTTTCTGAAAGACGTGCAAGAGCGGTTGCAGATGCTTTGATCAATGATCATGGAATCAACAGCGATCGTATCTCAATTGACTGGAAGGGTGACACCGAGCAGCCATATGCTGAGAACGATTGGAACCGTGTTGCAATATTCTTCGTTGACTAATTCAACAAGACAACAATATATTAAAAAAGCATCTCTTCGGAGATGCTTTTTTTGTGTGTAATAATTTATTTAATTATTCTTTTACGTATACTCTTTTTACACGAGGAGAAACAGATGTTAGTATCTCATATGGAATAGTACCTATACTATCAGCTAATTCTGTTACTGTAAGCTTATCACCAAAAAGAATTGCAATATCTCCTTCTTCTGCTGTTATATCGGTTACGTCAACCATTGTAAGATCCATGCAAACATTTCCTACTATGGGCGCATACTCTCCGTTAATTAAAACTTTGCCGTTTCTATTTCCGAACTTCCTATCTAATCCGTCAGCATAACCAAAACGAATGGTTGCAATTCGTGCATCGTGATTGAGCTTTTCATTTCGACCATAGCCAATTGTTTCTTCTTGCGATATATTCTTAATCTGCAGTATTGTACTTTTTAAAGTAGATACGTTTTGCAAACCTTCTAGCTTACTAGGACTAATACCATATAAACCAATCCCTAATCGTGCCATATCCCATTCATAATCATGAAAGCGTTCGATACCAGCTGAATTGAGTATGTGTTTATTTATCGGGTAATTCAATTCTTTCTCTATTATTTCTGCTGCATGCCTGAAACTGCTAATCTGTTGATGAGTGAAATCGTCGAATTTCCAACTTTCACTTGCAGAGAGGTGAGAGAAAATAGAGTTTACTCTTAATCCTTTTTGCTCTTTTAATATGATTATTAATTTCTCGATATCCTCGATCATGAATCCTAAGCGGTGCATGCCTGTATCGATTTTTAAATGTATTGGATAATTGGTTACACCTCTACGCTCAGATTCTCTTATAAATGCTTCTAGAATTCTAAAATTATAAACTTCAGGCTCAAGATCATTTGAAAACAATTCATCAAAACCATTAACCTCGGGATTAAGAACTATAACTGGTAATGAGATACCTTCATTTCTGAGAGAAACACCCTCTTCTGCTACTGCCACTGCAAGATAATCGCATCTATGATATTGTAATGTTTTAGCTATTTCTACCGCACCCGCACCATATCCATTAGCTTTTACCATGCATACTAACTTAACATTGGGCTTCAACTTGGATTTATAGAAATTGAAGTTATTCACTACAGCATCAAGATCTACTTCAAGCCTTGTTTCATGTATCCTTTCTTCTAACAGAGTGTTAATTTCCTCGAAATGGAACCTACGTGCTCCTTTAAGTAATATTAATTCGTTTTTGAAAGATTCTACTGTAACTTTTTTAAGGAACTCTTCTGTGGAAGCATAAAATGATTTATCCTGCAAATTAAAAAATTCAGCATTTGCAAGGATGTCTTTTCCTATACCTATTAATCTTTGAACACCACTCTGTTCTATCATTTCAGCTACTCTCTTATAAAGTGTTTTTGGCAAAACGCCGGATTGCAAGATATCTGAGAGTATTAGAGTTTTCTTTAAAGATTGTTGCAACTTACGCTGTTGCTGGAAGTCGAGGGCAATTTTTATAGAGTTAATATCTGAATTGTAACTATCATTTATAATTAGACACCCTTTCTTACCTTGACGCACATCAAGCCTCATAGCTACAGGATCGAGAGTAGCCATTCTTTCTGAGATTTCTGTTGGAGGAACATGTAAATAAAGAGCTACAGCAAGACAATTAATTGCATTTTCGATTGAAGCATCGTCAGTAAACGGAATACTAAAACTATAATTGAAATTCATAAATGAATAACTTATCTGTGTTAACTCTGGCTTTTTCTCAATTCGTGAAATAAAAAGATGAGCCTCTCTATTTATTCGAGACCAGGTAAAAGTTTTTTGTGAAAGCACCTTTAAATCGATACATCTATCTACCAGTTGATTATCCTCGTCGTAAATTAACACTTCACTGTCAACAAACAGTTCTAACTTCTCCATTGTTTTCTGTTGAAGAGAACTAAAATTCTCCTGATGCGCTTCACCTATTTTTGTAAGTACACCAATTGTAGGTTTTATTATGGGTACAAGTAATGCCATTTCATTAGGCATAGAGATACCAGCTTCGAAAATACCCAACTCGGCCTCCTGATTTAATTGACATACAGATAATGGGACACCTATTTGGGAATTATAACTTCGAGGTGATCTAACAATATTATAATCTTTTTCGAGCAGTTGGTATAGCCACTCCTTTACTATTGTTTTGCCATTACTGCCTGTTATGCCTATTACGGGAATATTAAAAAGAGCCCTATGATATATTGCTATTTTCTGTAATGCATGCAAACAGTCTTTTACTTTAATTAAATTCACATTCTGGAAACTCTTCCATTGAGGTAGTTGCTTTGAAACAACAAAATTGCGAACACCTGAGTCATAAAGCTCATTAATAAAATTATGGGCGTCGTTATTTTTAGTTTCTAATGCAAAGAATAATGTCTCAGAGGGATTTGAAAGTTTCCGACTATCGGTAAGTAAAATCGATATTTCTGCCGAATAAAGGTTATTGTCCTTAACTCCTAAAATAGAAGCAATTTGATTTATATCGTATTTCATAATATGATTATAAATTATTTACTTTTTCAATTAAACTAACAATTTGCCTGATTTCTTCTTCACACTGTATATGGGGATACTTCTTTGTAAAGGATTCAATATTTTTTAGCGTACTAAAAAGGAATTTACTGTATGATTTGGTTTCTGTATTAATAGGACAGTGGTCAATTGACTTTCTTATAGAAGCCCACTCACTGTTAATCATTTGGGTATCTTTTGAAAAAAAACAATCTGAAAAACATTTCCATATATAATCTTGTGCCATGGATGTTGGATGGACCATATCCTCGTTATAAAACCTATAATCACGAAGCTCATCAATCATTATTTCGTATGCAGGAAAGTATTCTACCCTGTCTTTGAACTTGTTTTTTATATCTTCAATGGCAATATGTAAAATAGACTTACTTATTTGATTATCATGTGCTCCATCTCTAAAATGTCTTATAGGGCTTACTGTAAATATAAAACGTAGATTCGAATTTTGATTTATAAGTTCCTCAATTAAATAACTCCAATCTTCAACAATTGTATCTATAGATAACCTATAGCGATTGAAATTTTTTGCAGGAAACTTGTGACAGTTACTCACAACCTGTGGAGTGTTGTGTAAGTTATATGCATATGCTGTACCAAAAGTTATTAGTAGTATGTCTGTTTCTCTTAAACAGTTTGTAGCATTGCTATATCGCTCGTTTATTCTTTTAAGGCATATCTGTTCATCGACATCAGAGAAGCTGCCATGATGCATAAAACTGTGATACATCTCGTTATTATAAACTAGTTCTGACTCATTAAAATGTTTGTCTCCGAGCAGACGCTTTAAGCTATTTGAGATTGAAACGGGGTTATATAGAATACCAAAAGGATTAGGATCTACTTTGAATTTGTGCTCTTTGAGTTTATTACCGATATTTTCAGAAAAGCAGGATCCGAAAAGCATCATTTTAGTGGTGTGATCTATCCTTACATCTGATTTATCAATTTGTACGCGAGTTCTAAAATCCATACGCTTGAATTTTCATTTTGATACAAAAATAGAAATAAAGGAGCAAATAACTAAGGGAAGTATATAAAACTAATGGTGTGTATATAAAAAAGGAAAGGTTGTCTCACGACAACCAATCTTCATTGTTAACCTTAAATCTAATACCATGAAAAACACGTTGCAAATATAGGGTATTTTTTAATACCGAACATGATTTTCATGAATAAATATGAGATATTTTGCACCGTTTAACACAATTTGCCGCGATTAAACAGTTTTTTATCATGTATGCCTCATTTTTATATCTTTTTTCTCCTATTGTGCCGTTTTATATATCTAAATTTATATTGAACTTTATTCAACGTACAATACTAATCCTTTTAGGTATTCTCCCTCGGGATGATAAATGTTGATAGGATGATCTGTGGGCTGTGTTAGTTGGTGAAGAATTTTAACTTTGCGCCCACTTAAAGCGGCTGCGCTGAAGACTGTCAATCTGAATTGCTCTTTTGAAATAACTTGGGAGCAGGAAAATGTAAAAACAATTCCTCCTGATGCTATTTTAGAGAAAGCTGCATGATTTAATCTCTTATAACCCTGCAATGCATTATTAATTGCCCCTCGATGCTTGGCAAATGCGGGAGGATCTAGCACTATAAGATTATATTTATTTTGAGGCATTTCGCTTAGAAATTTAAAACCATCTTCTGAGCTGGAATGATGTCGTGGATCATCTCCAAAGTTCATCGCTACATTTTCATCTGCTATTGATATGGCTTTTGACGAGCTGTCTACTGAAACAACCTCAGTGGCACCACCCCGCAAAGCATAAACCGAGAATCCTCCTGTATAACTAAACATATTAAGAACATTTCTACCACTAGAATAATGCTCAAGTAAACTTCTATTATCGCGCTGATCGATAAAAAAACCGGTCTTTTGACCTTTCAACCAGTCGATTTTAAACTTTAACCCATTTTCTATCGCTATATGTGTTTCACTTTTATTTCCATATATGTATGAATCGCCAAAATCTATATCGGCTTTAAAAGGCAAGGTCCCTTCGGATTTGTAAAAAACATTGAAATCTGGGCTATTCTTAAACACTCGTTTGAGTGCTTCAACTATTAATTTTTGATCGGTATGCATACCTACAGAATGAGCTTGCACTACAGCTGTTGAACCATACATGTCGATAATCAGACCCGGAAGATTGTCGCCCTCGCCATGAATGAGACGATAGACATTGTTATCTGTTCTAATTAGGCCTAACTCATTACGCATTTTATATGCTGAAGTAATTCTTTTTTCATAGAAATTCTCATCTATCTTTTCTTCCTCAAATGAGAGTATGCGTACTGCGATACTGCCAATCTGGTAGTGTCCTATTCCTAAAAACTCTTTTTGAAAGGATAAGACATTTACTAAATCACCTTCAGACAAGTTGCTCGACTTAGATGATATGGCCCCTGAAAACACCCAAGGGTGAAATCTTTTTAAGAATTCATCTTTCTTGGGTTTAAGTATAATTTCTTTTTGTTGGTTCATTAACTCTTTTGGGTTAAGTGATTATAAATGCGTAAACATGCCCAGGCATCAATTGCTGCGTATGATTGTTGTGCAGGCGAAAGTTCGGCCGCCTCCCAGTTTGATAATCTTTGACTTTTTGATATTTTTTGTCCGAATAAAATGGCATAGATTTTTTGAAGACTATTATCCTCAATATCAAATTTATCTACAAATAATTGTAAATCGATAAAATTCTCTGGCGTTTTGCCAGTTCGTTTTCTTAGTGCTGCAAAATCATCGCGAAGTGAAAGACCTATTTTTTTTACGTTTGCATTGCTCATCAAATCTTCTAGCTCTTTGGGAAAACCAATCTTGTTTAGTCTGAATAAATAGCATTTTTCTTCTGTAGCTAATTGTAATAGTGCAACATTATTTATCTGGCCACGTTTAAACGCGGGTTTTGTCTCGGTATCAAATCCAATAACGGTTTTGGATGATAAATGATTTACTGCATCTTTTACTTGAGCTATATGATCTACTACAATAATATCTCCGTTATATACTACTCTATCGAGTTCTGCAATTTGTTGTTTTGTAATAGTTAATCCCACAGTTCCTCCTGATTTAAAAAGCTCCCGTCAGTAACGTCATTTTCTTTACTTAACAGAGCATGCAAAGGACGTAGTACATTTATAAGTTTTTGTCCCCAGTATGATTTAAAATTATTTGTGCAAATTTCTAGAGCGCTTTCCATTTGACTTGTAAGCTCGAACTGATATACCGAGATAAAATTTCTAATATCTTGATAAACGTCTGCTATATTTTCTGAAATGAATGCCGAAATAGGACGATCACTATATTTCATATCTTCAATGAAAACATCTAGATATATATCTTCTTCTCCCATGATTTCAGAGACTCTGAGTTCTACTCTAGAGTAATCTTCTTCCTGTACAAATATTTCGGGCATTTCATCAAAAGAAGCTACTGTTTCGGGCAACAACGAAGCTTTAAGGTAAAGTAGAGGTAGAATCTTTAACATTCTATCAATCCATTCTGTCCTAGGCAATATCTCATCACCTTCGAGTATTGCACAAAATTCAACCGACACTGTAACAAAATCTATTACATTTTTGTCGTATATTATCCTATCGTTTTCTATCTGTTCCATATGACAAAAGTACATAATATTTTCGATAAAGAATATATATTTAAAAGGAGCAGTTTTATTTTTAAATAGCACCAACTCAATAGTGAGGGTATTAAAAATAACTGCAAACATTTTGTGAATCCGTTTGAAAACTATATCTTTGTAGTTGAAATGAATGAGGGGAAGCAGGAAATACCGCTTCCTTTTTTATTCGATAGAAACTTATATGATCGAAAAGAGTATGCTTTTAGAACTCATTAATGAGTATTTGAAGGATTCATCAAATTATTTGGTGGAGGTTTCTATTGGTTCTGCCAACAGTATTACTGTTGAAATTGACAATGACGAAGGGGTTAGCATTGAAGAATGTGTTGCTCTAAGTCATTATATAGAATCGAAGCTCGATCGGGAAACCGAGGATTTTGAACTCACGGTTACTTCGGCCGGATTAACATCGCCATTAAGAACTTTACGTCAATATAAAAAATTTGAAGGCAAAGAAGTAGAGGTACTAAGTAAGAATGGTAGAAAATATAAGGGTGAACTTAAGACTTCCAATGAGAACGGATTTACGATTATCGTAACCACAAAAATAAAACCGGAAGGCGCCAAACGAAAAGTTGAAATGAGTGAAGATATCAGCTTTAAGTTTGATGAGGTAAAATATACAAAATATCTGATTAGATTTTAAATAACATATGGGCAAGAAGAAAGATACCATAAGCCTCATAGATACATTTTCTGAATTTAACGAGCTGAAAAATATCGATAAGGCAACGCTTATCAGCGTACTTGAAGAAGCATTTAGAAACGTAATATCTAAATCTGTTGGAACAGATGAGAATTATGACATTATAATTAATCCAGACAAAGGTGATTTGGAAATCTGGCGTAACCGTGTAATAGTGGAAGATGGTGAGCTGGAAGATCCCAATATGGAGATAACTATTTCAGAAGCTCTTAAAATTGACGACGACTTTGAAGTAGGAGAAGAACTTACTGATGAAGTTCACCTTGAGCATTTTGGGAGGAGAACGATTCTAAACCTTCGTCAAACTCTTTCTTCCAAGATATTAGAACTTGAAAAAGACAACCTATATAATTTATATAAAGACAAGGTTGGAGAAATTGTATCAGGTGAAGTATATCAAGTATGGAAAAAAGAATTACTATTACTTGATGATGATCATAATGAACTTATTCTACCTAAAACAGAACAGATACCTAGTGACTTCTTCCGTAAAGGAGAACATGTAAGGGCAGTTGTGGCTAGAGTAGAAAACAAAAACAACAACCCAAAAATAATTCTTTCACGTACGTCAATTGTATTTCTAGAGCGCCTGTTTGAACAAGAGATTCCTGAAATAGCTGATGGGCTTATTACTATTAAAGGAATTGCCAGAATACCTGGAGAAAGAGCAAAGGTAGCAGTAGAAGCTTATGATGATCGTATAGATCCGGTTGGAGCCTGTGTTGGTATGAAAGGTTTTAGAATTCACGGGATTGTGCGTGAATTGCGCAATGAAAATATTGATGTTATTAATTATACTAATAACACTTCACTATATATACAACGTGCTTTAAGCCCTGCCAGGATTAACTCTATTACGATAAAAGATGAGGAAAATCGCGCAGAAGTATTTCTAAACCCCGAAGAAGTTTCACTTGCAATTGGCAAGGGAGGAGCTAATATTAAGCTGGCATCTATGCTAACTGGATACAACATAGAAGTATTTAGAGATATAGATGAAGTAGATGAAGAAGATATTTACCTAGATGAGTTTCGTGATGAAATTGATGGCTGGGTAATTGATCAGCTGAAAAAAATTGGGTGCTCGACAGCTAAAAATGTACTAGAAACTAGCAGAGAAAGACTCATTAAGGAGGCAGACCTAGAAGAAAGTACAGTAGATGAAATTCTAGCCATTTTAAGGTTTGAATTTGAAGATGAAACCGAAGAAGCAGAAGATGTTGAAAATGTTGACGACATTGATTATATTGATGATGTTGAGAAAACAGAGGACAATGATGTAGTTGAAGACACCAATGTTGACTAAAAAAGATGAAACTCAAATCTACCACTTCGTGTTAAAATAAATGGTGTTAAAATAAAAAGAGAAAAGGATAGAAGATTTATATATGCCTATTAGACTAATAAAAGTTTCGAAAAATTTAAATGTGGGAATAAACAGCCTTGTTGAATTTCTGCACAAAAAAGGTATTGAAGTAGAAGCAAACCCCAATGTAAAAATTGAGGATGAACATTACAATTTACTTGTTACTGAGTTTGGTAAAGACAAAAGCATCAAACTTGAAGCGCTGGAAACACGTGAAAAGCTGCATCGTAGAGATGATAAACGTGATACGGTAGCAATAGAAGGTTATGATCTGCCTGAAGATCGAGCACCTAAAAGAAGTGCAAATAAAGAAACAATAGAGACTGAAATTCCACAAGAATTAAAACCTCAATTAAACGTAATAGGCAATATCGATTTAGAAACCTTGAATAAAAAGCGTACTCCTTCTTTGAAAACCAAATCAGAATTGGATAATAAGAATAAAGAGGAAGTTTTAAAAGAAGAGAAAACTGTTGAGGTAGAACCTAAAAAACCAGTAGAATCCAAAACTGACATACCAGAATCTAAAGCAACAGTTGAAACCGAAGACATTAAGATTCCTGAAAAAGAAATTAAGGTTGAAGATTCTCCAAAAAAAGATAATGTTGTTGCTTCTGAAGTAGAAGAAAGCTTTGAAAAAGAGGCAGAATCTATTTCAAAAGCTGTGCCTATTAAAGAGAAAAAAACTATTGTCGAAACAGAGTCTAAACCAGTAGTCGGAGCAGAGATAGAAAAAGAAAAGGTTAAAGAAATAAAAGCAGAGGTAATAGCGGATAAAGGAGCTGAAATTACAGACCCCACGATACTAGAACCATCAAAGGAATCACAGAAAACTGTAGAAAAGATCGAAACTAAGAAACAGACTGTAGAACCGATTAAAGAAGAACCGGCTACAAAAGAAAAAGCAGCTTTTAAGGTTGAAGATGTTAAAACAGAGGAATTAAAATCTGAAGAAGTCAAACCAGATGAAGAAGCAGCTAAACCAGAAGGGAGATCTGTAAAAGTATTCAGACTCAACAAAAACAAGCTGGAGTCGAATATAGTAGTAAAAGGATCAATAGATCTAAGTACTATTAACGACCGTACACGCCCTCCGAGGAAGTCAAGAGCAGAACGCAAAAAGGAACGATTAGAACGTGAACAAAAAAGCCTTGACGGAAAAAAGCTAAAAGATGAAAAAATAAAACTGCTAAAAAAAGAAACTATCGACGAGCAGAAGAAACATCCTCAAGCCGCTGACAGTACTGACGATAATAAGAAGAAAAAACGTAAACGTATACGTTCAGGTAAAGTTAATTTGGAAAAACCTGGGAGCTTCAACCAATCATCTACAACTGCTAGAAGAGGTGATAGAAAAGCAACTCTAAGAAAACCGGTTAAAGCTGAAGTAAAAGAAGAGGATGTACAAAAACAAATCAAAGAAACTCTAGCTCGCCTAACAGAAAAAAGAGGCAAGAAAGGTGGAGCAAGATACAGACGCGAAAAACGTGAAGCCAGTGCTACAAAGCAAAGAGAGGAAATCAAACAGCAGGAAAGAGAAAGTCTTACATTGCAACTCACTGAGTTTGTAACTGCTAACGATTTGGCTAACATGATGGATGTACCTGTTACTGATGTTATCTCTACCTGTATGAGCCTTGGTGTTATGGTTGCTATTAACCAGCGTTTGGACGCAGAAATAATCAATCTTGTTGCTGAAGAATATGGATTTAAAACCGAATATGTAAGCGCAGATGTAATTGAGGCAATTGCAGAAGAGGTTGATAATCCAGAAGATCTTATTCCACGTTCTCCCATTGTTACAGTTATGGGTCACGTAGATCATGGTAAGACATCTCTACTTGACAGTATAAGGAGTACTAATGTAATTGGTGACGAAGCAGGTGGTATAACACAGCATATTGGTGCTTATAACGTAGAATTGCCAAGTGGAAGAAAGATTACTTTCCTTGACACTCCCGGTCACGAAGCATTTACAGCTATGCGTGCACGTGGTGCTAAAGTTACTGACGTTGTTATAATTATAATTGCTGCAGATGATAATGTGATGCCACAGACTGTTGAGGCAATTAATCACGCTGGCGCAGCAGGTGTACCAATTGTGTTTGCAATTAACAAAATTGACAAAAATGGCGCAAACCCTGAAAAAATAAAAGAAAGGCTTGCCGAGATGAATTATCTTGTTGAGGATTGGGGCGGTCAATACCAATCTCAAGAGATTTCGGCTAAAAAAGGAATAGGCATACGAGAACTTCTTGAGAAAGTTTTACTTGAAGCTGATTTACTTGAACTAAAAGCTAATCCTAACCGTAGTGCTTCGGGTTCAGTTATAGAATCGGAATTAGATAAAGGTCGTGGTTATATTTCAACTATACTCGTTGAAAATGGCACATTAAAACAAGGTGACATTGTATTAGCCGGGGCTTATTTCGGTAAAATAAGAGCAATGTTTAACGAACGTAATCAACGAATTGAGGAAGCAGGACCTTCAGAACCAGCTCTTATACTTGGACTTAACGGAGCACCTCAGGCAGGCGACACATTTAATGTTATGGAAACTGAGCAAGAAGCACGTTCTATTGCCAGTAGAAGAGAACAGCTACAGCGTGAGCAATCAATGAGAACTCAAAAAATGCTAACACTCGATGATATTGGTAGAAGAATTGCCATAGGTAATTTCCAACAACTAAATATTATTGTAAAGGGTGATGTTGATGGATCAGTTGAAGCTCTTTCAGACTCATTGATACGTCTTTCAACCGAAGAAATTCAAATTAATGTAATTCATAAAGCAGTAGGTCAAATTTCAGAATCAGATATTACACTTGCTGCCGCATCAGAGGCAATTATCATAGGATTCCAGGTTCGTCCATCTTTAGGTGCGCGTAAAGAAGCAGAAAAATCAGGAGTAGATATACGTTTATATTCTATTATTTACGATGCTATTGAAGAAGTTACTGCTGCAATGGAGGGTATGTTGTCTCCAGATATTAAAGAAGAGATTACAGGAAACGTAGAAGTTCTGGATGTGTTTAAAGTATCTAAAGTTGGTACGGTTGCTGGAAGTATGGTGCGTGATGGCAAAATTAAACGTTCAAGTAAAATACGCTTAATACGTGATGGTATAGTAATTTTCACTGGTGTACTTGATTCTCTCAAGAGATTTAAAGATGACGTTAGAGAAGTTTCAGTGGGATACGAATGTGGTATTACTATTCAAAACTTCAACGATATAAAAGTAGGTGATATTATTGAATCATATGAAGAAATTGAGGTTAAGAAAACCTTGTAGAAAAGAATATTCATTGCATAAAGTTTATAATTATGACTAAAATTAAATTATGGACTCTAAGTCTGTTTGTTTTGTTTGTAAGCCTTTCTGCTTACTCCCAAATTATGCCCGTTGCACAAAGTACTGTCGCATATATTAACAGCGATGAACTTCTTGAAGCATTTCCAGAAAGAAAACAAGCAACTGACCAACTATTAATTTTAAGTGAAGAGTATAAAAAAGAGCTTGATTTGATGCAAAACGAATATAATAAAAAGTATTCAGATTACATTACATATCAAGCCTCTCTGGCAGAGAACATTAAACTTCGCAGAATGCAAGAACTGACTGAATTAGAAAACAGAATGCAGGAGTTTATGGAAATGGCACAAAAAGACATAGAGTTTCAGGAGAAGGAAAGACTTGAGCCTCTAAGGAAAAGGATTTCTGATGCTATTAATGCTGTTGGATTAGAACGCAACTATACGGTAATATATGATTTAGCCGATTCCGGAATTGCATTTGTTTCTCCTAGTGCTGAGGATGCTACCCCTTTTGTAAAACAAAAACTGGGGATTCGTTAATCAACATGCTACTTTTGTGGAAGATAAAGATACCCATAGAGATGGTGCAATTGGAGTGTTTGATTCTGGATATGGTGGTCTAACCGTATTATCAGAGATAAAATCACTAATGCCCGAATATGACTTTATCTATTTAGGAGATAATGCTCGAACTCCATATGGTAATCGTTCTTACGAAAGAGTATATGAATTCACTCTAGAAGCTGTAAAATGGTTTTTCAAACATGGGTGCAAGCTTGTTGTCTTGGCATGTAACACAGCTTCAGCAAAAGCTTTAAGGAGTATACAACAAATAGATCTCCCTAAAATTGACATAAACAATAGGGTATTGGGTGTGATAAGACCTACTGCAGAAAATGTTTCAAAGATTTCTCAATCGGGTCATATAGGTATCATGGGAACCGAAGGTACAATTCAATCTAAATCTTATGATATAGAGATAAATAAATTACACCCACATATGTTTGTTACTGGTGAAGCATGTCCAATGTGGGTTCCATTAGTGGAGAACAGAGAATATAATAAACCTGGTGCCGATTATTTTGTTAAAAAGCATATAGACAGTATATTATCAAAAGATCCTCTTATAGACACTATTATTCTTGGTTGCACACATTATCCCCTTTTAATTGAAAAGATAACCGATTTTTTACCAAAGGGAGTAAGGGCAATATCACAAGGGAAATTAGTTGCAGAAAGTCTTAAAAATTATCTAGAAAGACATCCTGAAATGGATATTTTGTGTACTAAAAACGGTACTATAACATACTTTACTACCGATTCTCCTTCAAAATTTATAGAACAAGCATCCATTTTTCTTGATGAGGAAATTGTTGCTCAAAAAGCTGACTTATAATATGAACTGGTTTGATTTAGTCATACTCATTCTATTACTAATTGCCTTAGTAAATGGATATAGAAATGGCTTAATTCAGCAACTTGTGGGTTTAGCAATAATATTACTATCTGCTATCTTTGGAGGTAAACTTGCGGCATACATTCTTCCTGAACTTAATAGATTATTAGAACTATCTCCAAATCTTGCGAGGGTTTTATCGTTTGTTTTAGCATTTGCTGCTATTGCAATAGTTATTTCCCTTATCGGCAGACTTATACATCAGCTATTGTCAGTAATACTACTTAGTACTGTAAATAGAATTCTTGGCAGCATCATAGCTGTAGGAACACTAATGTTTATTTTGAGTATTATTCTCAATCTAGTATTAATGCTAGATAAAAATGAAAGTCTTATTAGCAAAGATATAAAAAAAGATTCCTTCTTTTTTGAACGTGTAGAAGCTGTTGTTCCTGCAGTTGTACCGTATCTTAATAAAGAATTATGGGAATTTATACCCGAAAACTATAGAGAAGAAATAGATAAAAAAAGTGATAGCATATTTCAAAATACGCCTAAAAGAATAGATATAGATTCAGTTTTCCAAAAAGAACATTTTACTGTATAAAATTTATATATGAAAATACACAAAGAAGGTAAATCTCCATTGATTAATATATTGATAGTAATATTTATAATAAATGTTACTACTTTTTACTTTTTCTCCGAGACACTATTTGCAACCATCGTGCTTGCTATATCACTTATATTATTAGCATTAACGATAAATTTTTATAGAAGTCCCGAGCGTGTTTACAAAGGGGATCTTCATGGCTTAGTAAACAGCCCTACCGACGGCAAAATAGTCGCAATTGAACGAGTATATGAAAAGAATTTCTTTAATGAAGAAAGAATTCAGGTTTCAATATTTATGTCGGTTTTCAACGCCCATTCAAATTGGATACCGGTCTCGGGAAAAATCACTCATTACTCACATGTCGATGGCAACTTCCATGTGGCTTATCTTCCTAAATCAAGTACTGAAAACGAACACACTAATATTGTTATTGAAACCCCCCAACATGGCACGATATTAACAAAACAAATTGCTGGGGCTGTTGCACGAAGAATTGTTACATATGTAAAAGAAGGGGAAGAAGTGCATATCGGCTCCCCTCTTGGATTCATTAAATTAGGGTCGAGAATGGATGTTTTTCTACCTGTCAATTCAGAATTAATGGTTAATATTGGAGATGAGGTTCGCGCAAACAATACATTCCTTGCTCGGTTAGCTAAAACCAATGAAACATTGGGAGAGGAATAAAGCTTTCATTCAATGAATATTATAGATCATGCGTAAACAAATACCCAACATTATAACTCTTCTGAACCTGTTTTCTGGTACCATAGCCATTACACTTGCTTTTAATGGTAATTTCTTAGGAGTAGTAATTTGGGTAGTTATTGCTGCAATCTTCGACTTTTTTGATGGAATGGCAGCACGTGCTTTAAAAGCTTACTCACCTTTGGGTAAAGAGCTTGATTCATTAGCTGATGTAGTAAGCTTTGGAGTGGCTCCTGCTTCTGCTCTTTATATATTAATAAAAGACAACTTTATTTACTCAGAAGCGCTGCAATCGATGAGTCATTTAATACCTTACATAGCATTTCTAATTCCAGTTTTTGCGGCATACCGACTAGCGAAATTCAATATTGATACTCGTCAGTCTCATACTTTTATTGGTCTACCTACTCCAGCTAATGGACTTTTTTGGATTAGCTATTGTTATGCTATTGATAAATTAGCTATACAAAATGAAATAATTTTTTATGTTACTGTAATAGCAGTAATGTTCATGTCAATTATTATGATAGCCGAAATTCCAATGTTTTCCTTTAAATCCCAAAACAAAGGCTTTAAAGGAAACGAAAAACAGATAATACTAATACTTCTTTCTATTTTATTTCTTGCAATATTTGGCATAGGGGGGGTAGTTCTAAGTATTATTGCCTATATTTTTATTTCAATATTTAGTAACCGTTACAAAACTAAGCGTTAAATTATTGAAACAAGTATGCCTGAATAGAATGATTCATAGTATCTTTACTTTATAACTAAAAGCTCAGTATACTGCATATGTTTAAATTTTTATTTTTCCTAATACTTATATTTATGGTTATAAGAGGCATATTCGCCTTCTTATTCAGATTTCTAAATACCGGTAGATTCAAATCACAGCAAGATAGAACTCAACAACGGCCAACTCAACCCAAGCAGCCTGAATCGCAGGAAGAGAGAATTATAGATTACCAGAAAAAGTCATTTGAATCTAGCGAAATTGAAGATGCAGATTATATCGAAATTAAGGATCATAAATGAACATATAAACTAGTTATTTCCATATTCTTAATATATTCCTTATTTTTGTTATAATGGAAAATCAAATAGTGTAATATAATTAAAGTAACACAATATTAATCATGACAGATATTTTTGATCGTTTAAAAAGTGCTGCCGGTCCGCTTGAGCAGTATCGCCAAAAGGCTGAAGGTTATTTCATGTTTCCTGAATTAGAGGGAGAAATTGGACCTAGAATGAAATTTCTTGGTAAAGAAGTAATCACATGGAGTCTTAATAACTATTTGGGATTGGCAAATCACCCCGAAGTGCGTGAAGCTGATGCAAAAGCAGCAGCCGATTGGGGAATGGCATACCCTATGGGCGCCAGAATGATGTCGGGACAAACAAAATATCATAAAGAGCTTGAAGTTCGTCTTTCTAAGTTCGAGAAAAAAGAATCTACATACCTCCTCAATTATGGTTACCAGGGTATGGTTTCTATAATCGATTCACTTGTATCAAGAAATGATGTTATTGTGTATGACTCAGAGTCACATGCATGCATTATGGATGGCATCTTTTTGCACAAAGCTAAAGGAGGCAAAAGTTTTGTTTATCCTCACAACGATATGGAACGTTGCGATAGGATGCTTGGCTTTGCCACACGTAATGCTGAAGCGACAGGTGGTGGAATTTTACTAATTACAGAAGGTGTATTCGGAATGTCGGGAGACCTAGGCAATCTACCTGGAATTATTAAGTTGAGAGATAAGTATAATTTCCGAATCATGATTGATGATGCACACGGATTTGGTACAATGGGCGAAACGGGTGCTGGTGCCAGTGAGCACTTTGGACTAATGGATGAGATAGATATCTACTTCGCAACATTTGCAAAATCAATGGCAGGTATTGGTGCATTTGTAAGTTCAGAAAAAGCAATTATAGATTCTCTGAAGTATAATATGCGATCACAGATCTTTGCTAAATCACTACCCATGCCAATGGTAATTGGTGCTTTAAAACGACTAGATATTCTCCAAAATCAACCAGAGCACAAAGAGAAGCTGTGGAGAGTTGCTAAATCTTTACAAGAAGGCTTAGTTGCAGAGGGCTTCAATATCGGAAACACAGAATCACCCGTTACGCCTGTATATGTCAAAGGAAATGTTGCAGAAGGCACAAACGTTGTAATTGATTTGCGTGAGAACCATAATATTTTCTGCTCACTTGTTGCATATCCTGTTGTACCTAAAGATGTGCTAATGCTTAGGCTAATACCTACTGCTTCTCATACTCAGAAAGAAGTAGATCAAACAATTGAAGTATTTAAAAAGATAAAAGCTAATCTTGAAGCAGGAAAATATAAGGGCGACGAGATGCAATCCAAATCTGTTGAGTAATGTTAAGATTAAAAGCCCAGAACAAATACTGGCTAACCTGTACTCAGTGCGGTTATGAAACCCCTAACTTCTGGACTTGGTTTGATCAAAATCAGCAATGTCCAAAGTGTTCTAGCAAGCATTCCGAGGTATCTTATAATAGAAGATACCAAAGATTACCACGTATAATGAATCGTGTAAATGATAGTTTTTGGACCTACTTTCCCTTTTTGCCTCTTTTACGTAGAAGACACATTGTGTCATTTAAAGAAGGAGCAATTCCTGTTGAGAGATGGGGTTTCCTTGAGGAGTTTGCCAAAAAAGAATTTAATCTAGATATTAAAGTTCATGTTTACCGCAACGATCTCAATGGGGGCACCGGCACATTTAAAGATATTGCAGCTTCTTTGGCCGCAAGTATTTTCAGTGAAATAGGAATAAATCAGTACTGTATTGCTTCAACAGGCAATTCGGCTACTGCTTATGCTAAATATCTCTCAAAGGCAAATGTCAACTGCTCAGTTTTCATGCCCGAGGATACTATAGGTACTTCAGAAGCAACTATTACTTCTTATGGCCAACAAGTATTCAAAGTATCAGGAGACTACGCTAGAGCTAAAGAAATAGCTGCCGGCTACGCAAAGATTCACAACATACCTATGTCTACCGGAAATATCGATCCAATACGAGTTGAAGCCAAAAAGACTATGGTCTTTGAATTGCTTCGCCAGATGGATAAATTTCCCGATGTATATATACAAGCTGTAAGCGGTGGAACGGGTCCTATTGCTATAGATAAAGGTATAAGAGAGATTAAATCAATCTATCCCGATATTAAGAATCCTCGCTTTATGCTGGTGCAACCAGATGGGTGTGACCCAATGGTTAGTGCTTGGGAAAAAGCCGAAGTAGAAGGTTTTCCCGAAGGTTTTGAGAAAAACTATCCAATAATTGATAATCCAAAGACCGAAGTTCCAACATTGGCCACAGGAAACCCTGCTACCTACCCTATTGTTGCAAAACTAGTTAAAGAATCGGGAGGTACATTTTTAAGAATGCGTGAGACTAAGTTGCTATCCATAGGTAAACTTGTTGCATATGAGCAAAAAGTAATACCAGGGCCCGCATCTTCGGTATGTCTTGCAGGTTTCTTTTTGGCTCTTAAAAAGAATAAAATTAAGGATGGAGAAACAGTTCTTATTAATATTGGTGAAGGTCCAAACCGTGCACCATATTATCTAGAGCAAATGGTCAATACCTCACAACTAGTAAGTAAAGTAGAAGAATGTTCGCCCCATTTCATTGACGATTTTCGCAAAGAGCTTTGGGACGAAGTTTTGAGAGACTAAAGTTTATAAGGCTATCCTGCAGATGTTTGGGATGGTCATACAATAGAGGTCTGGACAGTCACACAAAGATGACTAGATAGTCACATAAAGATGTTCGTACAGTCACATTAATTGCTAGTTTCTCATAATTAAACCAAATTATGCAAAACAATAAAACTATATGGATAACAGGAGCATCGTCGGGAATAGGCGAAGCTTCTGCTTATCAATTTGCTAAAGAAAAGGCTAACCTTATCCTAACGGCTACTCGTGAAGATAAACTGAATGAGGTTCGGCAAAAATGCATTAGTCTGGGTGCTCAATGTAAAGTACTGCCATACGATCTTTCAGACCTGGAGAATATTGATGAACTAACCGACAAAGCCATTTCAGCATTTGGAGATATTGATATTGTTTTTCTTAATGCAGGCATTAGTCAACGCTCCAAAACTCTCGATACATCGTTCACGGTAGACGAAAAAATAATGGCCGTAAACTTCTTTGCACCGGTAAAGATTACAAAACGTTTACTACCCAAAATGATCGAAAACGGAGGAGGCACAATAGCTGTTACTAGTAGCATCTCAGGCAAATTCGGCTTCCCCCTCAGATCAGCTTACGCCTCATCGAAATTTGCCGTATACGGATTCTTCGAAACTGTTCATGCCGAGTATTACAACGATAACATACGAGTTGTAATTGTGTGCCCAGGCAGAATTAAAACTAACATATCTTACAACGCGCTCGAGGCCGATGGAACAAAACATGCAAAAATGGATTCCGGTCAACAAGACGGAATGTCGGCCCAGAAAGCAGCAATTAAGATTGTTAGAGCCATAAACAACCACAAACCCGAAGTATTGGTAGGTGGCAAGGAGCTAATCATGGTTTATATAAAACGATTATTCCCTGCTCTGTCTCGAAAATTGGTACGTAAAGTTAGTGCAACATAAGTCAATATTGTCTACAAAATATTCTTCAATTAATATAACCTTCATATTTAGAATCTAGAAACATTGACTTCAAAAAAGAAATAAAAAATGAAAGAGAATTATATCATATCAGGAATTCAACAAATTGGTATTGGAGTTGAGAATTTTGCAGAAGCTTGGAAGTACTATATAGACGTTTTCAATATGGATATTCGTATCCTCGAAGACGATAAAGTAGCTGAGTTAATGCTGCCTTACACAGGTGGAAAACCTCATAAGCGTAGAGCAGCCATAGCTCTTAATATGCAAGGTGGAGGTGGATTTGAGATATGGCAATATTCAGAGCGCAAACCTAAACCCATCGACTTCCAAATACAGGTGGGCGATTTGGGCGTTTTTGTTGCAAAAATAAAGAGTAGGGATGTAATGAAGACCTACCAACATTTCAGTAAAAAACCAAATGTACAACTTCTTGGAGAGCCACAAAAGAGTTTAGATGGTCATAAAACATTTTTTATGAAAGATCCATTCGGAAATCTCTTTCTGAT
>JAAZCL010000159.1 GCA_012513315.1 Bacteroidales bacterium
GGCAGTGGCGGTGCTGCCGATCCTGTTCTTTACTCAATGATGAAAGATTTAAGGAAAAAGATATCAAAGAAGCTTGATGTTCCACCTTATGTTATTTTTCAACCATCTTCGCTCGAAGCAATGGCTACATCCTACCCCATTACCATGGAAGAGTTGCAAAACATTCCGGGTGTTGGCTCAGGTAAAGCAAAAAGATATGGCCAAGAGTTCCTTAATCTTATAAAAATGCACGTCGAGGAGAATGATATTACTCGTCCCGAAGATCTTCGTGTAAAAACCGTACCAAACAAATCTAAATTAAAAGTATCTATCGTTCAAGCTATAGATCGCAAGGTTGCATTAGATGACCTTGCAGAATCTAAAGGTATAGAATTTAACGAGATGCTCTCAGAGGTTGAAGCCATTGTGTATTCAGGCACTAAAATAAGCATCGATTACTTCCTTATCGAAGTAATGTCACAAGACGTTATTGATGATATTTACGCCTATTTCAAAGAAACAGAAAAAGATGATTTAGAAAAGGCTCAAGAAGAACTTCCCGAGTATGATGAGACAGAAATACGCTTGGTGCGTATCAAATTCTTCTCTGAGATGGCTAATTAATGTATTTTTTAAAAGCAAACTATTTATACGTCCACATCGTTATATACAGATATAGGCACTATAAGTAGTATTTATCAAATGAAATATCTGCAAAATATAAATAATCCCGATGACCTTAAAAAGCTATCTCTAGATCAGCTAGAAGATGTTTGCGTAGATCTTAGGGAGTTTATCATAGAGCAACTATCCAACAACCCTGGCCATTTTGGTTCTAGCCTAGGCACGGTTGAGCTTACTGTTGCACTACATTATTTATTTAATACACCACACGATCGTTTGGTTTGGGATGTTGGTCATCAGGCTTATGGGCATAAGATTCTAACAGGCCGACGCGACAACTTTCATACAAACCGAAAGCTTGGTGGTCTATCAGGTTTCACTAATCCAGCGGAAAGTGAATATGACACCTTTATTGCTGGACATGCATCCACTTCAATATCTGCAGCACTAGGTATGGCCGTAGCAGCATCTCTAAGAGATGAGAAGCGCAATATAGTTGCAATAATTGGCGATGGTTCTATGACTGGAGGGCTTGCTTATGAAGGTCTTAATAATGTCTGTTCACAACCTAACAACCTGCTTATTATTCTTAACGACAATAATATGTCGATAGATAATAATGTTGGAGGTATGCAGGATTACTTGGTAAAATTAAACACTTCATACAAATACAATAAGCTTCGCAATAAAGTATACCAAGGCTTTAAGAGAAGAGAACTTATTTCAGAGAAAGATAAAAACCTCGTTCTTCGTTTCAATAATAGCATAAAATCACTGCTTACTAAAGAGCAAAATCTTTTTGAAGGATTTAATCTCAGATATTTTGGTCCTGTAGATGGTCACGACCTGCCCGGACTTATCAGGGTTTTAAGAAATATAAAAGATATGAAGGGCCCGAGGTTACTTCATATCAAAACCGTTAAAGGTAAAGGCTATCTGCACGCCGAGAAGGCAGCTACAATATGGCATGCACCCGGACTGTTTAATATCGAAACAGGTGAACGTATAGTTAAAAGTAAAGCAAATCAACCACCTCTATATCAAGATGTTTTTGGTCACACTTTAGTTGAAATGGCCGAAGAGGATAAGAGTATTATCGGAGTTACCCCTGCAATGCCCACAGGTTGCTCAATGATATATATGATGAACAAGTTTCCCGAAAGGTCATTTGATGTGGGAATTGCCGAAGCTCATGCTGTTACTTTTTCTGCAGGTATGGCAAAAGAAGGATTAACGCCCTTTTGTAATATCTATTCTTCATTTATGCAAAGAGCATACGATCAAGTAATTCATGACGTTGCACTGCAAAAGCTAAAAGTTATAATGTGTTTAGATCGGTCTGGTCTGGTAGGTGCCGATGGTCCAACTCATCATGGCGTATTCGATCTTGCTTATATGCGTCCTATCCCTAATCTGGTAATATCGGCTCCATACAATGAGCATGAACTCAGAAATCTTATGCACACTGCTGTATATGGTAATGATGGTCCATTTGTTATTCGCTATACCCGGGGACAGGGTGAACTTACTGAATGGAAAAACGAACCAACAATCTTACCAATTGGTAAAGGACGAAAGCTCAGAAGTGGTAATGATATTGCACTGCTGTCGTTAGGAACAATAGGAAATAGCGCCTCTAAAGCTATAGACAAAGCAGAAAAGATGGGTATCAGTATTGCTCATTACGATATGGTTTTTCTTAAACCTCTTGATGAGGATATGCTAGACGATATTGCAAAGCATTTTAAAAATATAATTACCGTAGAAGAAGGAGTTGTAAAAGGTGGTTTTGGTAGCGCAGTGCTCGAATACCTGGGCGATAATCACCACATCAATATCAATGTACATCGTATTGGGATAGAAGATGAATTTATTACCCATGGCACAGTTAATGAGCTTCAAGAAATTGCCAGAATAGATGAAAACAGTATATATGACGACATCTTAAAGGTATATAATCAGTTAGCTAAAACAGAGACTATAAAACTAGTACATAACCGTTGAAAGTAATCATACTTATCGATGAAAATATTAATTGCCGGTGCTGGCGCCGTTGGAACTCACCTAGCTAGATTACTCGGTCAGGAAAATCATGATATTACGTTAATTGATGGTGATAGGGACCGACTTTCGATCATTCACGACAACTCAGATATATTAACTTATATAGGTAATTGCACCTCTTTAAAAGATCTTACGGCGGCTGGTGTGGCGCATACCGACCTGTTCATTGGGGTTACTCCCGAGGAATCAAAGAATATTACATCTTGCATGCTTGCCTCTAATTTGGGTGCTAAAAAAACTCTTGCCCGTGTAGATAACTATGAATATCTTCTACCTAAGAATCTTGAATTCTTCGAGAA
>JAAZCL010000160.1 GCA_012513315.1 Bacteroidales bacterium
AATTATAAGGGAGGCGAGGCTGATATTCAACAAATGATTAATGAAAGGTTAAATTAAATCGACCATCAAAAATTAAAAACTGAAAACTGAAATAACTAAATATGAAGAAAACATTTGTTATAATAGTAGCGCTGGCAATGTCAATAGGACTATTTGCACAGACACAGGACTCATTATTGAGACGACAAATGGAGCTTGAGCGCGAGTTCAACCCCACCCTTCTGGATGCTGATAAGATAAACTCACTGCCCGCATTGCGTGAGCCTACAATTCAAAAGGCCAACACAAATTACTCTACTTGGTCAGGAAGAGTTACCCCGCCAATTGAAATTGCACTTCCTCGTCCGGGTAGCATAATGACAGACATTCCGTTTAGCGCAAAAAGGGGTTATCTATTCTTAAATGCTGGTAATTATGCCAATATAAACGGAGCTTTTGGATATAGATTAGTTGAGGATGAGAAGAATAACCTCTCGTTTTCGTTTTTGCACAACTCCACAAACGGTGATATTGTCTATACTCAAGAACCACGGGATGGAGTAACAGGTAATAGTAATAATGCATATTTAATGGATAACCTGGGGCAACTTATCTATATGCATCTGGCAGAATCGCTTAAGTTAAACATGCACCTCTCTTATCTAAATTCGCAATTCAATTACTATGGTAACCCATTTGATAATGAAAGGTATTTCGATAACGATAAATATAACCTTGGAATGTTGAATGCAAAGGTAGCATTAGAATCTGCTGAGTCTGATCTATTGAATTACAGGGGTTTCATCGATTTCAAGAACTTCAATACAAAGCAAAGCCAAACGCCTCAATTCGATTGGATGAAGGGTAATCAGATTCACGCATTTGTAGGTTTCGACAAACCATTCAGAAACACCAGCAAGATTGGTGTTGATGGCTCTATCGTAACCACTTTCTACAATGGCAATGCCGATAATTACTTTTTGTTTAATGCAGCACCATACGTTTTATTCGGTAGTGCCAATACTCATGCAAAACTGGGAGTAGATCTGCTTTTTCAGAACTCAGAAAATGCAAAAATGAGAATTGTACCTAACGTTAATCTAATGTGGGGACTAACCGAGCGCTCATCGTTATACGCAAAAATACATGGTGGGTTTAAGCACAATACGCTTCCCCAAATTATGACTGAATCAAGATATATCCTCACCTCAAATCCTGTTAGGGCATCATTTTCACACATAGATTTAGAGGCAGGAACCAAAATTGGTGAAGTTAGCGGATTCAGATTTGATATTTTTGGTGGTTATAAAAAAACCGAAGATGAACATTTCTTGATACTAAATGGTAGAGATATTATTGGCGAAGATGCTTTAGGTCCGTTTATGGAAACAATAAAACCAATATATGGCACTCTCACTCATTCATATATCGGTGGTATGATACACTCTAATATCTGGTCGCCCCTTGATGTTTCACTAAGGCTTAAAAAGAATTTCTATGACGTAACTGAGGTTATGAATAACAGCGCAGAAATTGCCGATGCAAAAGCTTATAATATGCCTGGGGTTGATGTAGATATCATGGCATCTCTTGAGTTGATACAAGACCTCAAGCTTACTCTCAACTATTATTTTGCAGGTGATAGGTGGACCAACTACGAGAATAGAAATATAAAGATGGCTAACATCAACGATTTGAATGTGGGTGGTGTGTATGATATTAATGAATCGTTTTCTCTAAACATAAAAGCAAACAATATTCTATCGCAGAAATATGATATCTGGTATGGTTATCCTGCACAAGGAATAAACGTTGCAGGTGGTTTTACATTTAAATTCTAGGCATAAAGCCATCTTATAGTTTAGATTGTATACTTAAATAATAAAGGCAACTAAACCATATTAACAGTATGCATAAACAAATAACGGTGTATAAAATCTTATCATCAATGAGGTAAAATTGGTCAGAAAACTATTTTTAATAAATCATCCTTCCTCATTACGACTAGTTTGTGTACTTTTGCGCAAACTAGCACTTCATTCATTACAACTGCACTTCTTTCATTATAGTATGAAGTGACTCATCTAAATTATGGGTAAGAAAATAGAAACTAAGAACAAAAAGTCAAAAGACAGCAACAGATCAGTTAAAACAGGTCTGATTGGATTAATGTGGAAGGGATTCGGGGTACTGGTTATTTTAGCTGTCCTCTTTTTCGTCCTCCTTTCTACAGGAGCTGTGGGGTATTTACCAGATATCGATGAACTGGAAAATCCTATAGACAGATACGCTTCGCAGGTAATAGCATCTGATAACGAATTGCTGTTTACATACTCGCTTAGCGACGACAACAGAATAATGGTCGACTATTCCGACCTCTCTCCTCATCTCATAAGTGCCTTGGTTTCTACAGAAGATATCAGGTATTACACTCACTCCGGAATTGATATAATAGGACTTGGAAGAGCAATTTTCAAGACTATCATCCTTCAAAACGAAGAAAGTGGTGGTGGCAGTACAATTACACAACAGCTTGCAAAACTTCTTTACTCACCCCGAGCTACCAACAAGCTGCAAAGGGTTTTTCAGAAACCGGTTGAGTGGGTTATTGCATCAAAACTAGAGAGATACTACACAAAAGATGAAATCATCAACCTCTATCTCAACAAATACGATTTCAATTACAATGCAGTTGGCATTGAGTCTGCTAGTCGCACTTATTTCAATAAACGACCAGGCGAACTTAATATAGAAGAGGCTGCATTACTTATAGGAATGCTCAAAAACTCATCGTTATACAACCCTGTTCGTCGCTCCGAACTCACTTTAGATCGCCGTAATGTGGTACTTAACCAGATGAGAAAAGCAGGTCATCTATCTCGAGTAGAAGTAGACTCGTTAAAGCAGCTACCAATTGAGCTAGACTTCAACAGATCTAGCCATATAGATATTGCAGCTCCATATTATCGTCAGCACCTTGCAAAGATGATGATGGCAGATAAGCCCGAAAGAAAAAACTATGCATCGTGGCAAAACCAACAGTTTACAGAAGACTCACTGGCTTGGTTTGAAGACCCGTTATATGGATGGTGCAATAAAAACTTTAAGGCCGATGGTTCAAAATATAATATCTACACCGATGGACTTAAAATATACTCCACATTAGATTCGCGTATGCAGAAGCATGCGGAGGATGCTGTAGAAGAGCATATGGGTGGATATCTTCAAGAAGAGTTTTTTAAAGAGAAAAGAGGTGCTAAGTATGCTCCCTATTCTCGCGATGTAAGCGATCAGGTAGAAGATTTGATGATAAGAGCAATGAAGCAGACCGAGCGATATCGCATACTTAAAAATGAAGGATTGAGCGACGCTGCTATCATCGAAAACTTCAAAGAAAAGCCTGTTGAGATGAAAGTATTCTCATGGAAGCATCATGAAATTGATACACTCATGACCCCATGGGATTCAATAAGATATCACAAAAACTTCCTTCGCACCGGCTTTATGGCAATGGATCCGTATACTGGACATGTAAAAGCTTATGTGGGTGGCCCCAACTACCAATTCTTTAAATATGACATGGTAACAACCGGTAAGCGCCAGATTGGCTCTACAATCAAACCCTATCTATATACGCTGGCAATGGAAGAAGGAATGACCCCTTGCACTCCGCTAGTTCACCAACCCATAACTCTTATGGATGAAAATGGTAATGCTTGGACACCAAGAAACCCCGGTCACAGTAGCGGCGAAACTGTTACAATTAAATGGGGATTGCAACGCTCCAGCAACTGGGTAACTGCATATATTATGAGTCAATACTCACCATATGCTTTCGCAAGGATGTTGCAGTCTTTTGGACTCAAAACTCCTGCCGACCCCGTAGTATCACTTGCTTTAGGACCCAATGACGCATCTGTTTATGAAATGGTGGGCTCCTATTCTTCTTTTATTAATAAAGGAATTCGAGTAGACCCCGTATTAGTAACCCGCATTGAAGATTCATACGGCAACGAGGTAACATCATTTGCTCCACGCATGAAAGAGATATTTAGCGAATCAACATCATACAAAATGCTCGATATGCTAACAGCCGTAGTAGATGGCGGTACAGGTAATCGTCTGCGCTGGAGATACAACCTTAAAGGTGAAATGGGAGGTAAAACAGGAACTACAAACAACAACTCCGACGGATGGTTTATGTCTTTTACTCCCGAGCTTGTAGCAGGTTGTTGGGTAGGCGGAGAAGAAAGATCAATTCACTTCGATAGGATGGCTTACGGTCAGGGAGCCAGCATGGCACTCCCTATTCATGGACTCTTTTATCAAAAAGTATATGCCGACCCCGATCTTAATTACAAAGACAATGGCAAGTTCGATATTCCCGAAGGATACAACCCCTGTGAAGGAAACGAACGTTACTCACCCGACTTCTACCGCAGCACAGAGCCTGTGAATAGTAGTGGTATAGATGATATATTTAATTAAACCCAAACGGGGAGGTCGTAAATGACCTCCCCGTTTTTTTTCTTATAAACTACCTCTTACTACCATACCCAACTACCACCACCGCATTATCGGGCGTTGGTCCATCGTATGATTTGACTCCTTCACCCTGTAATCTAAATACAACAGGAAGTTCTGTTGTAATCTCGCCATTAGAAGATTTGAGCTTGTTTAACGCAAGTTCCTCTGTCTTATAACCAATAAATGAAATAACAATAGAACCATCATTAGAAGGCACCTTTAGTTGAAAATTTCCATTAGAATCAGTTACCGCACCAATACTTGTTCCTTTTAATACAACAGCTGCACCCTGAATAGGAGTGGACTTGTCGTCATTAACTTTGCCCGAGACTAAGAATGAGTAATCTGCTTTCATTTCAGGTGTTGTTACCACATCTTTAAAAGCTCCCTTAATCACCCTATATACTTCTTCACTTAACATTGACTCTTCTTTTGAATCGGGAATAGCTTTTACACTAACAATTTGCCATTCACTGTTATATTTCAAAGAAGCTTTTACCAATCCCTGTACACCATTTTCTTGGGCAATAACCGGATACTTAATATTTTCAGCTATATACCTCATAAATCTCTCCTCACCTCCAGGAATGGTTGCTGTTTGTTGAATACTTCCTGTAACAGACATATCTACTGGATTGGGCATTAAACCATCAATTATAACCTTAGCACCTCTTTCCGATGTATCATCATTAGAATCCATAGGTGCATTCAATCTAAATACCACAGGCAAAGTATACCTTACATTAACTTCTTTACCTCTCTGTTTACCCGGCTTCCACTTAGGCATAGACTCAATCACCCTCACTGCTTCGGCATCAATTGATGGATCAACTCCACGAACAACGTTAACATCAGTAATGCTGCCATCTTTATTCACTACGAAGTTAACAATTACCCTTCCCTGAATACCTTTTTCCTGAGCTTCAATAGGATATCTCACAGAATCACCTAAAAATTTCATCATTGCTTCAACTCCATCCGGATACTCAGGTTGTTGTTCTACCACCACAAATATATATTCGGTTGGAACAGATGAATTATCAGACGTTTTCTGGTTGTCATCAACATCTCCCGTCAATCTAAAAACAATGGGTAACGTAAAACGAGTGCGAACAATCTCTTCTTTTTGGATTCCGGGTTTCCATTTTGGCATAGCCTCAATTACTCGTATGGCCGCGGCATCTAGATGTGGATCTACACCTCTTACAATTTGAACATCTGATACAGAACCATCTTTTTCAATTACAAAGTTGCAACTTACCCTACCTTGAATACCCTTTTCCTGAGCCTCAACAGGATATCTTATAGAA
>JAAZCL010000161.1 GCA_012513315.1 Bacteroidales bacterium
GAATAACTTCTTTTTTAAAATAAGGCTCGTTACTTATCTCTTCAAGATATTCTAAAGCCTGCATATTTAATCCAATTTCTAACAACACCTTAGCAATATATATTTTCGACATAACTATTCCTTTAGAGTAGTTATCCAGAATGGAGCGATTAAGAGCCTTGTCAGCAATTTCTGATGATTCAATAAATTTGAGTTCAATAAATTTTTGTTGCGACTCTTCTAACAAACTATCCACTTCGTTAGAAGGATTGTTTTGAGAGAGTAATGGCAGTATTATAATGAATAGAATAATAAAACATTTTAACCTCATAGTTTTAAATTTATTATTTCAATCTCATTTGTGTTCTTGTTAGTATCTAGCGTTTTTGTTCTCGCATTTCACATAAATGCTCAGTGATTTTTTTTTATATTTTGATTTTTCATGAAATAAACTTCATAAGAAAAAAATATATTTCATACAATCTCGTCATACTTTCTTGTCGTTTCAACAATCCGCACTATCCTTAAGTCACTATATATCAATAAGTAACACCGCATGTGATACCTGTGTGTTATTATATGACATCAATGTGATAGGCCTTAATTTCACAACGAGCCAAATTCTTGACAAATTTGTCCACTGCTTATTGTTTGGCAAGCTCACTTAAAATAAACACAGCTTTTATCAAACAAGATAGCGTTATAAAAATTCATCAAATCGCCGATTACTCTGCGAAAAGATGAGTCATGTTAATTAACATCAAAAAACTTAATCTATAAAACTAAGCATTATAATTTACATAGCAAAGCTATAACAGTGAAATGTAAAAAAAAATGACTAAAAGAAAGAATACTTTTTATACAAAAAACACATGTTTTAGTGTAAGAAGCCAATTAAAAACAATATAACTATATAACAATTAACTCATTAAAACTTTTAAATTAAACAAGTATGAGAAAAATTTATCTTATTCTTAGCCTAGCCTTTTTATTTCTCCTAGGTTGTGAGAATCACTTGGAAATGACCCTTCCCGAAGGGCCCCAAGGAGAACAAGGTCCTCAAGGTGAAGACGGATTGTCCGCTTTTGACCTTTGGAAAATATTTTATCAAAAAGGTCCAAATGCTACATTCGAAGATTTCATGAACTCTTTGAGAGGCAAAGACGGAAAAGATGGTGCAGTACCAATAATTGGTGCAAACGGCAACTGGTATATTAATGGCGTTGACACCAACATTCCTGCTGAAGGAAAAGATGGTAAGGATGGCAAAGACGGTGTTACTCCAGAAATTGGTTCAAACGGAAACTGGTGGATAGGTGGTAAAGATACAGGCATTCGTGCTGAAGGTAGAGATGGATATACACCTGAAATTGGTTACAATGGTAATTGGTGGATAAATGGTAGCGATACTGGGTTCCCAGCCATTGGTAAAGATGGAAAAGATGGTGTAGATGGTATTACTCCACAAATAGGACACAATGGTAATTGGTGGATTGATGGCCAAGATACAGGTGTACCTGTAACTGGCAAGGACGGAAAACCGGGTATAGATGGAATAACACCCACAATTGGCAGTAATGGCAATTGGTATATAGATGACTGTGATACTGGTGTTCCTGCAAGAGGACAAGATGGTAAGGATGGAAAAGACGGTATTACTCCAAATATCGGTGCCAACGGTAACTGGTATATAGATGGTGACGATACTGGTGTGCCTGCAAAAGGTGTAGACGGTGTTACTCCACAAATTGGAGGCAACGGAAACTGGTATATAAATGGTCAAGACACTGGAGTTCCCGCAAGAGGGAAAGACGGAAAAGATGGTGTAGACGGTGTTACTCCACATATTGGAGGAAACGGAAACTGGTATATAAATGGTCAAGACACTGGAGTTCCTGCAAAAGGAATTACTCCTATTATAGGTGGTAATGGCAACTGGTATATAGATGGTAGAGACACTGGAGTTCCTGCAAGAGGCAAAGATGGTGTAGATGGTAAGGATGGCGTAGATGGTGTTACTCCGCATATTGGTGGCAATGGCAATTGGTACGTTGGAAGTAATGATACTGGCGTTCCAGCAAAAGGCGTTACTCCATTTGTTGGTGGTAATGGTAATTGGTATATAGACGGTGTTGATACAGGTGTTCCTGCAACAGGAGCTGATGGAATTGACGGTGCCACACCTCAAATTGGAGAATCAGGAAACTGGGTTATTGATGGATGCGATACTGGAGTGCCTGTAACGGGTAACGATGGTAAAGATGGTGTTGATGGCATTTGTTGCGAAATATCAATTGGTTATAATGGTAATTGGTGGATAGATGGTGAGGATACTGGCAAAAAAGCTGTAGGAGAAGATGGAAAAGACGGAGTTACCCCAGAAATTGTTATTGGATGGAATGGAAATTGGTTCATTAATGGTGTTGATACTGGTGTTCCTGCAGTAGGTAAAGACGGTAAAGATGGCCTCGACGGTATAGACGGGGTATCTCCTACTGTTGGATCTAATGGTAATTGGTATATTGGTGATTTCGATACCGGTGTTCCTGCAAAAGGCGCTGACGGTATTGATGGACATACTCCAGAAATTGGTTCAAACGGTAATTGGTGGATTAATGGTGAAGACTCTGGCATTCCTGCACAAGGAAAAGATTGTAATGATGGCGCTGATGGTAGCGACGGAAAAGATGGAAAAGATGGAAAAGATGGTGTAGATGGAAAAACATCATACGAACTATGGAAAGAAGCTGTTGATGCTGGAGATATGACCAATAAAGATGGTTCAAAATATACAGGAGGAAACAGCTGGGAAGCATTCTTGAAATGGTTGCAAGGTGGAGATGTTTCTGTATTGCATCAGTATTGGTTGTCGCAAGGTAACACAGGCGATTTACAAGCGTTTATTGAAGCATTATTCGACTGTCATTGTGACGGTGTTACAATAATAGTTTTTGCTCCAAACGATTGCCTAAACTTAGATATTGATAATAACATAGCAGCTATACCTAATGCTACATTAACAGTAGGTACAGAGCCTGGTGCTAAAGTTCAAATAACAGGAGATGGAGTTACTACTCAAGATAAAACTGTAGCAGCTGGAGATAGTGAAGTTAAATTCACAATACCACGCACTGCCGCAGACCAGTTTGTATTAATAACAGTAACACTTCCTGGTGGCGAAACATCTGACCAAATTACTAAGAGTGCAAGAATTCCTGCTCTTAAGTTTATTGAGCTTGAGTCTGCTACTATAGTAAAAGTTGAAGGTGAAGAAAAAGATATTGCTACTATAACATTTAAAGAAGAGCCAATAGAACTTTATATAAATGGAACTTTAGTTTACGATCCAGTAAATGGAGTTAAAAACAATTGGGAAGTATCTGCTGATAAGAAAACCTTTACAAAAACTTACACAAGAGCTGCAAGCCCATATCCAATTACAGTAAAAGGTATTGGCGATGATAATGGATGTAGCATATTTACAGAGGTGCTTGAGGTGCCTCAACTATCACCAGTTGAAGTTGACGATGAAATTGTAATTGATGTGGGTGAGTGTGATGTTACACTTACTTTAAGTGGTACTAAAGGAATGACAGTTACTGCTAAGACATCATTTAACAATGAAACCCTTGTTATGGATGAAGGTCCAGAAGGAGTATATACAGTTAAAGTTCCTCGTAGATTTACACAGTACACAGTGGCTGTATCAGCAGCTAAAGCTGGCGCTGGAACGGTTAACAAAACTGTTCAAATAAATGGTCTGGCTTTATTACCAACTCCATTTACTTATAAGTTTACAACCGCCAACTCATTAGATCCTGTAGTTAAAGGTACATTTACAAATCCTAATAGCAAGAACATAGAGATTACATTTAGCCGCAACTTAAGAAATACAGGTTCTGGTGATCCACGTCTTCCTTGGACGGATGGAGCAAATGCTGTAAATGATACTAAAACAGTAACTGTACCTGCTAACGGCTCTGTTACACTTGAGTTTTTGAAAAATGTAGCAGACGACTTCTCTACAGGTAGATATACATTGTATTTCGAAACTACAAGTTTCTGTGGATTACCTTTTAAGAACAACTACAGTGTTCAAAACCAAACTGATTTTAGCTACGGCTTTAGAAAAATGGGTGAAGGTGATGCTAATGATGGTAGTGGTTATCCAGGCGATGGTGGAGGCATGGGAGGAAGTAATCCTTATGACCCAGATTATGATGTTCCTACTTTAAATCCTGGAGAAGAATCAACTCATACAATTTTTGAAGTATGGATAACAGATGCTATACCAAATTCTTATGCTCAATTTCTTTTGAATACTAAAGATGGTTTCCGTTCTATTTGGGGTGGAAGTAAAAAGGTTGACGAGAATGGTCATATTAGAATCTTAGTAAAGATGCATAATGATGATGTAGCAATTGCAAATGGAGGAATTGGCGAGATTAAATTGTCTAAAGCAAAAACAAGCACTGAATTCTTCCATACTAAAGAGCTCGTTAATGTTCAACTTCCAGTTTAAAATAATCAATGAAAAATATGAAAAGAAAGTACTTAATATATAGTATCTTATTTGGCTTTCTTTGTTCTACAGGTATTCTGAGTGCACAAGCTGTGTACTCAGACACCGTAGAAACGGAGGAAAAGACCAAGAGAGCGTGGGAACTGGGCATTGGAGTATCAGTATTCCAATTCAGCAGAGTAGATTTTACTAACTTTACTAAGTTAGACAATGCGTATAAGATGGATCTTCAATTACGCCACAATGTTATTGGAGGTAACTTATACATAGCACGTGAACTTAATCCATATTTGTATCTTGACTTGCAAGGAACAGTGGGATTTACAGAGCAATGGATTGATGGTGAAAACAAAATGAAAAATCTTTTCATGGTAGGCCCTGGTCTACAATGGAGATTTGGTGAGTATTTTGGTTCTAAATATATCGATCCTTATGCAAGAGTGGGTGTTAGTTACATGAAGAAGAATTTTGATATGAACTACACTGGAGTTGAAGGCGACCTGCCCGAAGAGATGGATTGGGTGCTGGAGAATATGAAGAACAAACATGGTGTTGATAAAGATAACTTAATTCCTATATCATTAGGATTAGGTTTAAACACATGGCTGAACGATCGTTTTGGTATCGGACTTCAAGGAGATTATCTACTGATGCCCCATAAAGATGTTGCCAATTCAATGCAAGGAACGGTTAGACTTATGTGGCGTATTGGTGGCAAGTCGAAGAAAGCACAACCAGTAATTCATTATATCGATAGAGAAACCATTGTACAGGCACCTCCTGTAGAGGTTGAAAAAATTGTAGAAGTACCAGTTCACGTACCATCAGAGATGTGTGAACTGTTCAACAACATCTATTTCGACTTTGATAAAGCAACAATTACACGTGAAAGTCACGATGTGTTGGATAGAATTGCAGATATTCTTAAAGAAGATACTTCAAAACGTTATCTGGTAACCGGATATACTGATGCTTGGGGTACAGATGAATACAACATGGACTTATCAAGAAGGCGTGTTGGTGCTGTAGTTCAAGAGTTAGAAAACAGAGGCGTACCCACCAATATGATGAAGTATAGAGGCGTTGGTAAAAAAGTTTCTTATGCTCCAACCGAAGCTCCTGTAGAAGTGAGAAGAGGTGACCGCAAGGTAGGAGTAGAAATAATATCTAATATGGACTATTGGAACTATATTCCAAAGAATGATCTTGATATGTAATATGCAGGATTGTTGCGAAAGGAATCTTTAATAACTCAACGTTATAGAGACAACTATACTTTAAGACCCGAAAGAAGCGTGATAACTTTTTTCGGGTCTTTTTAGGTCTAAAAAAGCTGTGAGATAGTAAAAACAATCTAATTGCAATACTGAGTTTTAATATGGTTTACAAAAAAAACATATAGTTCTGCAGGGCACGAGCATTAATGGTGAAGTGAAAACTGGCATTAGTACAATAGATGATAATACGTTTTATCGTACACTAAACGATCCTCGTATTGATTGGCGAAA
>JAAZCL010000162.1 GCA_012513315.1 Bacteroidales bacterium
ATGAAGAGTATAGCTGAAAGACATAACTATATTTTGGAGAAACTCAGAGAACAACAATTTGTGAAAGTGTCCGAAATGGCTGAAGAACTTAATGTTACTACGGTCACAATCCGAAAAGATTTAAAAATATTGGAAGAAAGAAACTTGCTTTTTCGTACTCATGGCAGTGCTATGCCTGTGAACCCGCATGTACCAGATATGAGTGTGCATATAAAAGGAAAACTGAAAAATGAAGAAAAAAGAAGAATTGCAATTGCTGCAGCAAAACTAATTCAAGAGAACGATTCTATCATTATTTCTGCTGGATCGACTAACTATAAATTTGCAGAGCAAATACAACCTATAGGTCATCTCAATGTGGTTAGTTCATCCTTGCCAGTATCTATCTTATTGAACGATTTACCCGACGTGAGTGTTATACAACTGGGTGGTAATCTTGATAAAAAATCTATGTCAGTTAGAGGAGAGTATGCCTCTGCAGCCTTCAAAGACTTAGCTTGCTCAAAGCTATTTTTGGGTGTAGATGGTATCGACAAAGAGCATGGCATTACCAATTCAAATATAGATGAAGCATTGCTATCCAAAAGTATGATTGAAGCCTCTTCAAAAATAATTGTATTGGCCGATTCTTCTAAGTTTGGGAAAAGAGGCTTTGGCAAAGTGTGTGGACTTGAGGGAGTAGATATTATTATCACCGATGATGGAATTACAGATTCAATGGCAAACATGTTAGATAATTTAGGAATTAGAGTAATTATAGCTTAATAATCCTATCTGCATTATTTCATACGTAAGTTTCGTTTGCTTACGATCCGAATTGGGTACAGAATCTCATTAGAGTCACTAATAATTAAAAATTATTTGCGTAAATCAACTTTTTCTTTATATTTGTATTATGATTGTAAAACTATATGAAGAAAGTCCAAACCAACGCGAAATAGACAAAGTAGTTGATGTGTTGCGAGATGGTGGTATCGTTATTTATCCAACAGATACACTGTATGCATTTGGATGTGACGCTCTGAATGTACGTGCGGTAGAAAAAATATGTGCTTTGAAAGGTATTAATCCACAGAAAAACAATTTATCTATCATTTGTTACGATTTGAGTGACATAAGCGAGTATGCAAAAGTTAATACTTCTACATTTAAACTGATGCGTAAGAACCTTCCTGGCCCTTTTACGTTCATTTTAAACACCACCTCTACCCTACCTAAGATTTATAAGAATAGGAAGACGGTTGGAATACGTGTACCTGACAATAATATTATTAGAGAATTGGTGACCCAATTGGGAAATCCAATTATGACCACATCACTAAACGGGAATGAAGACGAGGCTGTTGAATATACTACAAATCCTGAGCTTATCCACGAAAAATGGGGCGACACTGTCGATATTGTAGTAGATGGTGGACATGGAGGTTTAGAAGCTTCAACGATAGTAGATTGTACTAAGGATATGCCGGAAATTTCTCGTCATGGAAAAGGTGAATTAATTACCTAATTCACTCCCTCTACAAATAAAAGATTATAAAAGCAATAGTTTTTAAGTGTTTGCGTTTAAACTATTGAATAAAATAGTATTCAAATACACTATATTAAT
>JAAZCL010000163.1 GCA_012513315.1 Bacteroidales bacterium
ATAAGAACCTTCGAAATTTACAATGTCGCCCCTACTTAAGCTGGTACCGTTTGCAGGATTTTTGCCGTTCTCCCAAACTTCCGAGAATCCTGTGAGTTTTATTAAGTCTTGCTTGCTTTGTGTGGCATTACTATTAAGAAGATAGTTAATGGTGATATCCGGTTTTAACCCATCGACACGATATCCGCCATCGCCACTACCTCTCACTGCAATATAACATGCATTATCTTCAAGAAACATCTCGTTTTGATCAATATAAACGGTGGTATGGTCACTATTTTCGCCCGGATTATCAATGAATGAGAGTCTACCAGGTTTCTTCCAAACACCAGATCCTACAACGGTGTCTCCAGTCCCCGGTATATAAAATGATCCTGCTGGCAGTCCTCCGCCAGGATCGCCACCGGGATCGCCACCGGGGTCTCCGCCTGGGCCTACGGATTTGTTATGTATTGAACAAATAACGATGTTTCCCTCAGCTGTATATGTTCCTTCCGATGGACACCCTAATGTTCTTTCCACCCAAGAATCTGCAATGTTGCCTTCGTTTTTCAAAAAAATATCAAAGGATTTTGCTTCCGAATTATTTAATTTGTACATACTATATGCTGTTTGAATTGTTTCTCTGTTTCCCAAACATGAAGTTGCTTTTGATTTATCAACCATGGCTCCGTAACTAAGCATTAATATTGCTACTAGAATAATTATTATAATTATTGCAATTAATAATTCTACCAGTGTAAAACCAAAACGTTTTGTCGATTTAATCATAGTGACAATCCTCCTATGAAATTAATAACTATTCATAATTATACAGTGTTGTGAAAATAAATGCGTAGTCGGTTTTTGCATATTAACACATGAACTTTTGTGTTTTAAAGCAATTTTCACTGAGAGATTTTCTTTTCTTTATCTAAAAAGTTTAGGTGAAGAATTCATTGCAAATATTGTAAGGTAAACGACGTTTATTACCCAGCTAAATACAGAGTATGTTTTAGAAGCCGTTTTTATAATGTAAATTATTATGAGCATAATTATAAGTGGGATTAACGGAGAGTGTAAAGTGGCTCTTGAAGGTGTTTGCTGAACAAAAGCTATAGCAAAAATCCACAAAAATTTCGCTATAAAAAATAGTAAGAAACATAGTAGAATAATTTTAGATATTATTTAACAACTGTGATAATAAGCACTAGCTATAATATATACAAAACTGTTGTCACCGCAAGTGATTTGTTAACTAAATTCAACTTATAAACGTTAGAAAGACACAATTACAGAGAAACAGATAGGCAATTCATAAAAGCCATTGTTCTCCTGCATTGTTATAAAGGTTTTATTTTATAGAGCTAATTTTCCATTTTGTACCATGTGGAAGCTTCTCCAGGCAGGTCGGGTGTGTTGTTATATGGATTAGGGTTCCATTGAGTAGGCATATTCTTGGTGATATCAATAAACCCTGTAGATCCTTGGACCTTACAGACATAGTAATCTCCATTGTAGTAGAGAATGTCTCCTCTGAAAAACCTAGTTGCGTCTGGGATTGCATCCCAGTTTTTCGAAACTCCTGTAAGTTGTACAAGGCCACCAGCAGACTTCATAGTCCACCAAACACTCTGGTCGGGATCATTGTTGCCCTGATCATCGATCGCAGGTAATGTTTCTACAGCTATATAATACTTGCCCTCATAAAGGAACTTCTGACCTATTTCGAAGCCTATCATACTCCTATTGTTGTTGGTGTTGATGAAAAAGTATCTTCCCAGTCATCGTCAGCCACGAACCCACCACCACCAAAGTTGGTGGTTCCCGGAATAATGTTATTAGGCACTGATCCACCTGACTGACTATGTATTGAACAGATGATAATGTCTTGTGATACAGAATATTTGCCCTTTGATGGGCAGGTTATTTTGTTATCTAACCAAATATCAGCAATACTGTTTTCATTTTTTAAAAATATATCCAGAGATTTTGGTTGAGGGGTATCAAGTCTATAAAATTGATATGCTTTTTGAATTGTTTTTCTATTTGCCAAGCAGGTTGTTGCTTCTGATTTGTCAATCATTGCTCCGTAAGCAAGCATTATTATCGCCACGAGGATGGCCGTGACAATGACTACAACGAGCATTTCTATTACTGTAAAACCTAAACGCTTTTTTGTTTTTATCATTATTATAATGCTCCTATAAGAAATTAATTTTCTTAATCCGATTCTACAAGACAGTTAAAATAAATACAACAGAGTTTTACTTACTCGGACAAAAAATAAGAGAATAACTGTTATTGATTACTGAGCATCTCAAACAAATATATGTGAAAGTCAAACTTGTATAATATAAATATCTTCTTTGCTGTAATTCAATTCATTATTTAAATTATTTTGTTCGTTAATGGCGGATTCGCTGATTGGGTTATGCCGGTATAATTGAAGTATAGACACTGTAAATCGATAGAATAATCATTAAGGGAGGAATGTTTTATGGATTTAATCACAATGGAGCAACTGAAAGAAATTCTAAAGGTACGTTCTGACTGGTGTGTTTCGATTTTTATGCCGACTCATCGTGTTGGTCAAGAAATTCAGCAGGATCCCATACGCTTCAAGAATCTACTGAGCGATGTAGAAGATAGACTGTTGGCCAAGGGGGTGCGTTTGCCGGATGTTAAGGAAGCACTTAAAAATCCTCAGCGTCTGCTACAAAGCAGCATTTTCTGGCAGCATCAAAGTGATGGGCTGGCAGTGTTTTTCACAAAAGACAGCTTTTGCTTTTTTAGAATGCCTGTTAAATTTGTCGAAACTCTTGTCATCACAGATCGTTTTCACATAAAACCAATACTACCTATTTTAACGAATGATGGTACTTTTCATATTCTTGCGATTAGCCAGAACAGTCTTCGATTTCTGGAGGGGACGCGCTATACGGTAGATGAGGTTGATTTGGGTGATACGCCTGGAACACTTGCAGAAATTTTTCCTGACGGATTCCCGAAAAGTCAGCTACAAATTCATACAGGTAGGGCAAAGCCATCGGGGGGCGGACCTCGTTCAGCAATATTCCATGCCGACGATCCAAGTGACGACATAAAAGAATACATGCAGAAATGGTTTCGCATAATTGATAAAACGATTGTTAACCTTCTTTCAGAAACAAAATCTCCACTCGTTTTAGCAGGGGTGAAGAACTATTTCCCACTATATAAAGAAATTAACAATTATCCATATCTAATGGATGAAGGTATTCCGGGTAGCCCAGATGAAATGAAGGACGAAGATCTTCATAAGAAGGGTTGGGCGATTGTAGAGCCAGTGTTTAGCAAGGAAAGGGAAGCTGCTTCAGCTAAGTACCAACAGCTGCTAGGAACGGGACAAACAACAAGCGATGTCGCTGAGGCAGTTTTGGCGGCGCATCACGGCAAGATTGAATCTATATTCATAGCCGTTGGTGTGCAGGTGTGGGGAAGGTTTGATCCGGAAAATCTTAAAGTCGATGTGCACGAAACGCTACAACCTGGAGATGAGGACCTTCTGGATTTTATAGGAATTGAGACTTTGATCAAGGGTGGAGCAGTGTTCGCTGTTCCAACGGAAGATATTCCCGATAAAGCTCTTTTAGCTGCAGTTATGCGATATTAACTGCAAGTTGCAAAAGC
>JAAZCL010000164.1 GCA_012513315.1 Bacteroidales bacterium
AGATACACGTGCGGTGCCATCTATACCCAACTCTTTCATGAGCGGCTCGGCACAATGATGTCCTGTTCTGATAGCTATCCCCATCTTATCTAAGAGGGTTCCTATATCATATGGGTGTATATCGTCAACCAGAAATGAAATCACGCTACACTTCTCCTTAGCTGTACCTATAATCCTCATTCCAGGAATTTGAAGCATTTGGTTAGTTGCGTATTTCAAAAGCTCATCTTCGTGATGGGCAATATTATCTAGTCCAATTGAGTTTACATAATTTAAAGCAGTTGCAAGAGCCGCAGTACCCACAAAATCCGGCGTTCCGGCCTCAAACTTAAATGGCAGTTTATTAAAAGTAGTTTTCTCAAAAGAGACGCTCGATATCATCTCGCCACCACCCTGATAAGGAGGCAACTCATTAAGCCACTTCTCTTTACCATATAAAACACCCACACCAGTTGGTCCGTAAACCTTATGAGAAGAAAATACCAGGAAGTCACAGTCAAGCTCCTGCACATCAACTTTGGCATGCTGTACACTCTGTGCAGCATCTATTAAAATTGGCACATTATATTTATGCGCTATATCAATAAGCTCCTTAATAGGATTTATAGTTCCAAGCACATTAGATATGTGGGTTAACGCAATGAGCTTGGTTTTGTCGCTAATCAGCTTCTCAAACTCATCAATAAGTAGTTCTCCTTCACTATTTATTGGTGCCACTTTTAAATTCAAGCCCCGTTCTTCTGCCTGAATCTGCCACGGAACAATATTAGAATGATGCTCCATGGCAGTTATCAGAATTTCATCTCCTTCTTTGCAGAATTTATGGCAGAATGATGAAGCAACCAGGTTTATAGACTCAGTTGCTCCACGGGTAAATACTATTTCATTTGGCGAAAAAGCATTAATAAACTTCTGAACGGTTGTTCTTGCAGCTTCGTGCTCATCTGTGGCGGCCTGACTAAGATAATGCACTCCCCTGTGAACATTAGAGTTTACAGTAGTATACATTTCAGCAATTTTATCTATCACACATTGCGGTTTTTGCGATGTGGCAGCATTATCAAAATACACCAATGGCTTACCATACACTTCTCTAGAAAGTATGGGGAAGTCGGCACGAATCTTAGTTATATCCATTCAAATCAGTTATATATTATTTACATACATCGCAATTACCACAACGCATCAGTTCACCACGGAATCTCTTGTCAATAAATGTCATCAACCTATCCTGTAGTGTTGGAATACGAATAAGCTCAACCACGTCACTAGTAAAAGCAACTAATAGCAGTAAACGAGCTTCCTCTTTATCCATACCTCTTGAACGAAGATAGAAAAGAGCCTCTTCATCCAAATGACCGGTTGTAAGACCGTGTGAACATTTCACATCATCTGCATAAATCTCAAGCTGAGGCTTCGCAAACATCCGAGCATTAACCGAGTTAATAAGATTTCTGTTGGTCTGATATGCCAATGTCTTTTGCGCATCCTTCTCAACTAATATTTTACCACAAAACACACCAGTTGCCTTATCGTCCAATATAGTTTTAAACAGCTCGTCGCTCAAACAGTTGGGCTTTGAGTGATCAAGAAAAGCATAGTTATCGATATGCTGCTCCTTGTCGCAAATAGCCAAACCTCCCGCATGCGCTTCGGCATGTTCACCTAACAAACGAAAGCGGATGTTATTTCTAGTATAACCATTATGAAGCGTAATGCTGCTTGTAACCACTTTAGAGTCATCCAGCTGCTCGCTATAAAGATTATTTAATCGTGTAACTTTAGTTGAATTCTCTTCTAGCTCATAAACATCAACCTGCGCATACTTGTCGGCAAATATTTCTGTTACATGTGTTACCACAAAACTCACATCGTCAACTGTATGATCACATACAAGCAACTTCAAATGAGCATTTTCTTCAGCTATTATCAGAACTCTTCTGTTTACATTTAGGTCTACATCACTTCGCAGAATATTTATTAGCTGTAGCGGTTTCTCTATCTCCACATTTTTGGGAACATATACCACAAAGCCATCCTGAGCAAACATAGTGTTATAAGCCACTATACCATTCTCTTCGTTGTCGGCTATCTTTGCATAATGCTTGTCGAATATATCAGGATGCTCTTCTGCAAACTGCCTCATACTACCTACAAATACATTTTCGGGTAAACTTTCTTTCTGTTCAACTTTATTATAAAATCTATCGTTGATAAGAAAATAAGTAAACGTATTCAGGTTGGGCACATCACATTTAAATGTTTCATAAGGATTAACCGGAATATCAATATTCTTTATATTTAATCCATAATCTGCGTCAAACTGACGCGCTATATTAGAATGTTTATAATCCTCTAGTTTTGATGTAGGAAAACCTATCTGCTTAAACTTTGCAAAAGCGGAATCCCTGTGTCTGTTCATTCCACCAGCAGAGTTTAAATCAATCTCGCTACGGAACTGTTGAAACAGATCTATATATTGTTGTTCTATCATTTTAATCTTATGGTTACGGGTTTATGAGCCATTCGTAGCCTTTCTTTTCAAGTTCTAAGGCGAGGTCGGCCCCTCCTGATTTTATTATCTGTCCGTCGCTAAGCACATGTACAAAGTCGGGCTTAATATACTCAAGCAAGCGCTGATAGTGAGTAATCAATATTGTGGCATTCTCCTTTGTCTGAAGCTTGTTTACACCTGCGGCAACTACTCTCAGTGCGTCAATATCTAAGCCCGAATCGGTTTCGTCTAATATTGCAAGCAAAGGATTTATCATTGCCATTTGAAAGATCTCGTTTTTCTTTTTCTCACCACCCGAGAAGCCTTCGTTAACCGAGCGACTCACAAGCTGACTGTCCATACCCAGCAATTGTCTCTTATCGCGCATAAGCTTTAAGAAATCTGTTGCCGATATAGGCTCTTCTTTTCTATATTTTCTTTGTTCGTTTAATGCCGAACGCATGAAATTTACCATACTCACACCGGGTATTTCAACCGGATACTGGAAGCTTAAAAATAGTCCCTCACGAGCACGATCTTCTGGATCCATCTCAAGTAAATCTTTACCTCTATATTCAATACTTCCTCTTGTAACCTCAAATTTTGGGTGTCCTGCAAGAACAGAAGCTAGTGTACTTTTGCCCGAACCGTTTGGTCCCATCACAGCATGTATCTCGCCTGGATTAACCTGCAGGTTAATCCCTTTTAATATTTCTTGCTCTTCAACAATTGCGTGCAAGTTCTTAATTGTTAACATACTCATTATTTAATATATATATTAATAATATGGGTGTAATCACCCTTTTTTATCTTCTGTAATTATATCGTCTGCTACTTTTATCTTTTTAAACAAGTCTGAAGCAAAAACAAAATCGTTTACCTTTTCATTTTTTGAATCCATCACTTCCGATTTCGATCCTTCCCACTCTTTAATACCCTCGTTCAAAAAGATAATCTTATCACCTATATTAATAACAGAGTTCATATCGTGCGATACAACAATTGTTGTCATCTTAAATTCATCTGTTATATCTTTTATAAGTTCATCAATCAGTTGAGCTGTTTTAGGATCGAGACCCGAGTTGGGCTCATCGCAAAACAGATACTTAGGATTTAGAGCAATAGCTCTGGCAATAGCGGCTCTTTTCATCATACCCCCGCTAATTTCAGAGGGGTAAAGATTTGCTGAATTAGCTAGACCTACCCTTTCGAGACAAAACTCGGCCCTCTTTTTTCTTTCTTTCAAGTTAATTCTAGAGAACATATCAAGTGGGAACATTACATTCTCAAGAACAGTTCTAGAATCGAACAGTGCCGAACCTTGAAATAACATACCTATATCGCGACGAAGACGTCTAACCTCGCTAGTTTTCATTGAAAGCAAATTGCGATTACCGTACATTATCTTTCCCGACGAAGGAGGCACCAGCCCTACAATACATTTAAGCAGTACTGTTTTGCCCGATCCACTCTTACCAATAATCATATTAACAAGACCCTTTTCAAACGTCGCATTAATATCACTAAGGATTATATCCTCATCAAACTTCTTATTCAGATTCTTAACCTCTATCATTTAGTCTATTCCTTAACCCATGGCCAACTGCGTGAAGACCAAGTCGGTTACAAGAATTAATATACTGTTTATAACCACTGAGTCTGTGCTTGCTTTACCAACATCAAGTGCTCCTCCTTTTACATTGTAGCCAAAATATCCTGCTACAGATGCAATTATAAAACCAAAGAGCATCGATTTTAGTATTGAGTACCACACAAACGACTCCCTAAAAAATGCCTGAATACCATAAACGTAAGTCTCTACTGAAGGGGTGCCTAAAACAAGGCAAATTACATACCCGCCAAACAGACCCATAAACATACTAAATATCACAAGTACTGGCATAAATGCAACAAACGATGCTATCTTAGGAAGAATGAGATAGTTGGCCGAGTTAACCCCCATAATATCCAACACATCTATCTGTCCCGAAATTCGCATGCTCCCTATCTCCGACGCCACATTTGAGCCCACCTTCCCCGAAAGTATAAGGCACATTATTGTTGATGAAAACTCTAACAGAATAATCTCACGAGATACTACACCAACTGTAAACCTTGGCAGCATGGGTGAATCGATATTCAGTGCAATCTGTAAAACAATAACTGCACCAATAAAAAATGATATGATAATCACTATCCATATCGAGTTTACCCCCAGCTGATAAATACCTTTGAAGAACTCTTTCATGAATTCCCGCATCCTATCGGGGATAGTTATAACTCTCCTCAACAGCAATGCATATACACCAACATTTTCTATTGATCTAAAGAAGCTCATGTGGTTTTTCTTTATCTAACATAAAGTACAAAGATAAATAAAATTACAAATCTTTCAGCAAGACATCTTTATCACTTTCGTAGATATACATGCGATTGTCAACCAACGCTTTCCAGTGTTTATGAAATGTACCCTGTGTATCAATCATAAAATCTTCCGAACCATTCTTATCTATCTTCGACATCAAATAATTTACTGTAATTAGTTGAATATCAACAGCCGGTTGAAAAGCTACCTCTCTCTCATCAATTTTAGAAATAGTGGCAGAAATAACACCTATCTCCAACAATTTATCAAGGATATTGTTCGTTAACCTCGAAGGCGACTTGCACTTTTCTGAAATTTCCTCTGCTGTAAGTGGTGGTTTCTCGTTGGCAAAACGCCTAACAATCTCAGATGCTATTATAATAGTAAAAAAGTCTTTATACCTCCTGCTAATTCGTCGTGTCTCCTTTTCGAAAGAGAATTTACCCACATTTTGTGCGGCGTAAGATATCTCTGCTCCAATGAGGGTTAGAAACCAAGAGAACTGAATCCAAAGCAGCATTAATGGAATAAGTGCAAATGTACCGTATATGGCATTGTATCGGGTTATCCATAATTGTCCGCTCAAAAACAACATTTGAAATATTTGAAACGCCACACCTGCTATAACCCCTGCTATTAGTGCATTTTTAAACTTAACTCTTGTGTTGGGCACAAACTTGTATAATATTGTAAACAGCATTATAATAACTACATACGGCACAATACCTATTAATTGCGGTATAAAAGGATATAGTATATATATAATTTTAAGAGTCTGGTTTTGCGGATAACTTAAAATATTTAATGCATTTGCAATAATAAAAAAGATAGGCATCAAAAGCACCATGGCTGTGTAGTCTGTAACTTTCCTACCTATGCTCCTACCCTTTCTAACCTGCCAAATCTGATTAAAGTTTTTCTCTATATCATTAAAAAGCAGAAGTATTGTATATAACAATAGTATAATACCAATTCCTGCAAATATGCCACCTCCCTTGGCTTGCTCTAAGGAGTTATTGATTAATTGAGAAAGCAAATCCATTAACTCTTTTAACCGTCCCTCGGCACTAGCCTCTTCAGAAAACAGCACTCCTTCTTGTTCAGAAACAGCAAGCGTTTCGTCAGTTGTATAATTCGTATTAGGCTGTGCAAACTGCTCGGCAGAGAGTGATAATGTATCGGAAGTTTCAGCAGGAATATAAGTTGCCTCTGTTTCGGCAGTATTGGCGGCAAATATATTAAAGATGCTGCTTTCAAGTATGTTCTCAATTCCAAATCCCCTGGCTATAGCAAACAGTACTGCTAATAGCGGAACAATAGATAGGAGAGTTCTGTAAGTAAGTGATCTCGCGCTAGCTGGTATATTTAGATCGCGAATATTCCTTACTGTTAATATTATAGTTTTTGTGGCATTATATAGTATATTTCTTTTATTAGAAATTGTGTCAGGATCGGAACGCCAGATGCCATAAGTAAGAAAATATATTAATTCTCTAACTTTTGTACCCCATCGTTCTATTCTATCTCCAAATTTTGCCATATTTAAAAGTAATATAAAAAAGCAGCCGGTCTGTAAGCCGGGTTCTGTGCCCAATTAAATTGGGTGTCTGTCATTTATCTAAGCGGCCTACCCCTCGGCGTCGGACGAGCAGCCCTACTTATCCGATATACATGGCCTTGCAACCCATAATGCGTACGGCATGCTGTGTTGCCACAACACCCGGTGGGCTCTTACTCCACCTTTTCACCCTTACCATGTTATAAAACAAGGCGGTTATTTTCTGTTACACTAATCTGCCCTCACGAACAGCTTCCCGTTAGGAAACATGGTGCTCTGCGTTGCCCGGACTTTCCTCCCTCCTTTTAAAGAGAGCGACAAACCAACCTGCTGCTACTGCAAAAGTAGTAATAAGTAACGACTTACACCTACTTTATGTTTAATAAAAACAGTTAACTTAAAGAACTTATAGATACAAAGTGATGTTTATAATTGGTGTTTAACATCAAAATTACAGCCATATGCATTTAAACGGAATAATGTTTCAGTACTTCGAGTGGTTTTTGCAAGATGATGGTAGTCTTTGGAAGAAACTAAAGGACGATGCTCAGCACCTCAAAGACATTGGTGTAACAAGTGTTTGGATTCCACCTCCAACAAAAGGCACTGGTTCAAACGACGTAGGTTATGGTGCTTATGATTTGTACGACCTTGGTGAGTTTGACCAGAAGGGTACGGTGAGAACTAAATATGGCACTAAACAAGAACTTCACGAAGCTATAAACGCGCTGCATGAGATTGGTATAGCCGTATATGCCGATGTGGTTATAAATCATAAAGGGGGAGGTGATGAACTTCAAACATTTACTGTGGTGGAGGTTAATCCCGACGATAGAAACGAAGTTATCTCCGAACCTTTCGAGATAGAAAGCTATACAAGCTTCATTTTTCCGGGTAGAGATAATAAGTATTCAGATTTTAAATGGAGCTGGGAGCACTTTTCTGCAACAGATTATAACCACCGCGATCCCAAAGATGCAATATATGTAATAGAAGGCGAAAATAAGGGTGTAGACCCCTATGATAAGTCGGTTGGCCAACAGTTTGGTAATTTCGATTTCCTCCTTTACAACGACATCGATTTTAAGCATCCCGATGTGCGTGAAGAGCTAAAAAAATGGGTAAGTTGGTTTATAAATGAAACGGGTATAGATGGGTTTAGGCTAGATGCCATAAAACACATAAGCGATTGGTTTATAAAGGAGTTTATTGAACACGTAAGGGG
>JAAZCL010000165.1 GCA_012513315.1 Bacteroidales bacterium
CTTAAAAAGGGAATAAAAATAGCCATTATCACTAAGGCTATCTTAAAGAAAATCTTATTTCTTTTCATCTCTTGTTAGAATTTCATCTATCATTCCGTATTCTTTAGCCTCAAGTGATGTTAGCCAAAAATCCCTATCGCCATCTTTTTCAACCTTAGCAATAGTTTGTCCAGAATGCTTTGATATAATTGCATAAAGCTCTTTTTTGGTTTTCTTTATCTCACGAGCTGCAATTTCTATATCTGATGCCTGTCCTTCTGCTCCTCCAAGTGGTTGATGAATCATAACTCTTGAATGAGGAAGAGCAGAACGTTTTCCCTTAGCTCCTGCACATAGCAAAACAGAACCCATTGAAGCAGCCAAACCTGTGCAGATTGTTGCAACATCTGGATTAATATACTGCATAGTATCGTAAATCCCTAAGCCTGCATGAACATAGCCACCAGGGGAATTAATATATATTTGCACATCTCTTGCAGCATCCACACTTGCAAGGAATAGAAGTTGAGCTTGAATTATATTTGCAACATCATCATCAATCTGAGTTCCAAGGAAGATAATCCTCTCCATCATCAAACGTGAAAACACGTCCATTTGAGCAACATTTAGTTGGCGCTCTTCAATAATGGTTGGATTTATATAGGCATTCTTTTGGAAATGACTTGTATAACGATTATAGGTTAAACTATTAATATTTCTATGTTTTGTAGCATAGAGCTTAAATTCCTTATTAAAATCTTTCATATCTATTATTTATTTATTATGTATCCTTTGACTAAATTATTTATTCCTTTTTGTCTTTATACCTAACCTCAACAACTTTATCATCTTTAAGATGAAACTCAACCTGATTTAACCTGTCTGTAAGTTCCACTGAAGGTTTGAATAAGGCATAAAACCTTGTAATAGTATCAGCAGTAACTTCCTCTGGAGTATCGCATGCCTTTGCATTTATTTCAGGAAGCAAGCCTCCAAGATCGCCTAAACTAACCTTATGACCACAAGTAACCAAATATATAACAACATCCAACATCTGAGTAAAAGAATTTTTCAAATCTCCACGAGTAAGAGAAGATCTATCCTGAACCATTTCAGCTACTTCATCAATAGTAATTACTTCTCCTCTTTCCATACTGGCTACGTATTTATCAACAGTTTCACCGTTAATATTTACCTTAATCTTTTTTCTAAAAAATCTTATTGGCATGACTTTAGTTTTCTATATTGTTTATACTTAATAATTTAAATCAAGACTTTGATATTTGAAATCAAGACTTCGATATTTGAAACCAAGACTTCGATATTTGAAACCAAGACTTCGTTTTTTGAAATTTATACTTTGAGTTTCCATCTGTAAAGCCGGTTTACAAGTCTGTAAAGCCGCTTTACGAGCTTGTAAAGCCGCTTTACAGGACTGAAAATATAAGTCTAAATTTGTAAACTCCTTATCTAAATTCCTGAAGACACTATCTAAATTTGTAAACACGCTGTTTAAATTCATCAACTCCCTATTATAATCTTCAAAATGCTTGCCAAGATTCATCAACTTAATGTTTGATTATTTGTTCCTTAGCATTAACTTATTTGCAAATATAATAAGATTTATCTTTATGGTGTTATCAAGTTCAATTTTTTCCAAACTTTCCATTGCTTTATTGTTGTAGTGTTCCATTAGCTCTTTTGCAATTTCTTTTAAATTAAGCTCTTCATAAATCTTCTTTACTGCTGTTTCTTTTTCTTCTTTTTCGAAAATAGTTGAAGAGAAGTATTTTAAAAGTATTTCCTTTTGTTCTTTATCTGCAATTTCAAGAGCCTTTAAATACAAAAATGTCTTCTTATTATCTGCTATATCTGTTCCTGTTACCTTCCCAAAGTCTTCTAAATTACTCCAACAATCCAATATATCATCTTGAAATTGGAAAGCTATACCAATATTTAATCCAAAATCGTAGAGATTATCTATATCTTCTTTTGATGCTTTTGCTGTTATAGCTCCTAATTTTAAAGCCGTTGCAAGCAAAACTCCTGTCTTTAGGCGTATCATTTCAATATACTCTTCAATCCTTACATCATTTCTCTCTTCAAAACATATATCCATAGCTTGACC
>JAAZCL010000166.1 GCA_012513315.1 Bacteroidales bacterium
TCATTCCTTATTTCTCAACCCGAGATACCACAAGCATCACGCTGGTCGGACTTGGAACGATTAAACAAGGAGCGTGACCTAATAGGCATATACCTATCTGCTCACCCGCTAGATGACTATGAATTTATACTCAGATATATATGTAGTGCCGACACTCTGAAATTGCAAGACCTGGACAGTATGAATGGCAGGGATATTACTTTTGGAGGAATGGTAACGGCTGTGCGCGAAGGACAAACTAAAAGGGGTTCGCCATATACAATTTTTAAAATTGAGGATTATATGGGGAGCTTTGAAATTGCTCTTTTTAGTGAGGATAGTATCAACTTTGGCAAATATGCACGATTGGGACTTTCAATTTACATTGAGGCAAGGGTTCAACCAAAAAGGTATCGCCAGGAAGAGATGGAAATAAAGATTTCTACAATAAATATGCTGTCTGAAGTGAAAGATAAGCTGGTTTCTAAAATAACATTACAAATACCTCTTAATGCACTAAATAACACTACAGTTACTGAATTATCTGCTTTAACTAAAAACAATATCGGAAATTCATTGTTATATTTCAACATTATAGGGGAAGAGCCTAATATGAATTTAAAGCTGTTTTCGCGATCAGCGAAGATTCAGGTAAATAAGAAACTCATCGATTATCTTAAAGATGATTTACAAATCGACTTTAAAATCAATTAAATAAATAAATAAAATATGGCATTACAAATTACAGATGCAACGGTTGACGAAGTGTTGCAATCAGACAAACTGGTAATAATAGATTTCTGGGCAGAGTGGTGTGGACCATGTAAAATGGTTGGACCAATTATTGAAGAAATTAGCGAGGATTATAAAGATAAAGTTGTAGTTGGCAAGCTTGATGTGGACAATAACGACGAGACAACTTCTAAATACGGTATCAGAAATATACCTACTGTGTTATTCATAAAGAATGGTGAAGTAGTGGATAAGGTAGTAGGTGCAGGTCCGAAGAAAATGTTTACCGACAAAATAGATAAACTGATATAATATTTTCAGTTTTACTAAAAAACATAGGGGACTAAGTTACGTATGAACTTAGTCCCCTATCTATTTTACTATATCCCAAAGTGTATTAAAAGTAGACTTGACCCCTTAAAACTAGTTGAGTTTGACTATAATCTCTGGGAATTTAATACTCATCCTCGTTAAAGAAGAAATCCTCTTTACTAGGGTAATCGGGCCATATATCTTCTATAGATTCAAATACTTCTCCCTCTTCCTCAATCTCTTGAAGATTTTCGATTACCTCTAAAGGTGCGCCAGATCTTTGTGCAAAATCTATTAACTCATCTTTTGTAGCAGGCCAGGGAGCATCCTCTAACTTAGATGCCAATTCAAGTGTCCAATACATTGTATTTTCTTTAAATTAATATTCTAATTTTCGGCAAATGTATAAATTTTTTTTATATATCTCCTTGTTCCCAAAAGATTTCTTGTGAAGATTTGTTACTTTCGTGTCTTGCTAGTACAAAGAAGTAGTCTGAAAGACGGTTTAAGAAAATAAGCACTTCTTCAGAAACTGGGTACTTTTCTGCAACTTTATATACATTTCTTTCTGCACGACGAGATACGGTGCGACAAATATGCGCTCTTGAAGCAGCTTCATTTCCACCGGGTAGTACAAAACGATTTAAACGAGGCAAAGTGCTATCTATTACATCTATTTGTTTTTCAATACGTTCTATATCTTTAAAAGTAATAATACTTGCTTCTTTTGGAGGCTTAACCTCTGTTTCGGTTGCGAGATATGAACCTACAGTAAATAGCTTGTGCTGCAAATATCTAAGAAAATCTTCATGTTCCTTTTCATCTATTTCGCAGTTCAACCATCCAATATAACTATTGAGCTCATCAATAGTGCCATACGCCTCCAAACGCATGTGAGTTTTAGGCACTCGCATTCCGCCAACTAAAGCAGTAGTACCTTTGTCTCCGGTTTTTGTATATATAATACTTTTTTTCATATATTTAATTCATTAAACAAAATAGTGGTACTTGTAATACGATTGCCTCATAAACACTACTAAAGTATTGTTTATATCAAATGACATCGTTACACTTTCATGATTAACGATAAGCTGGTAAAAATGTTTGCTATATTTTGTATTGATTGGATTTATTACCCAAAAGGTATTCTCGTGACTTATATCTAGTAGCCATTCGATTGGGGGGATACTATTTTCATCTTCATTAATATTGATAAAAATAGCATCGTACTTTAGTTCTGTTTCACTTACCTCTGTTTCACCTAATTCTACTACATTCACACCTGCCGCACTTACTTCTGATGCACATACATTTACTGAATTTATAGCCGACGCATTATCTTCGCTTGTTTTTTCGAATGAGCCTATTCCAGAAATCGATTTGTAGTTTATTCTAGATGAAGGAGATTTTATATACGATGTATTAAAACCGTTTCCTGGATTTATCTCTAATATATTTATTGCTTTAAAATGGTTGACAAGACGGAAGGACAGGTGATTAAACTTCTTAATTTTGTTAGATCTCCCTTTTGAATATGGAAAGCTTTCGGGGATATCTGTAAAAGCATAATAGCTGTAGGGAGAATTCAATACGTTTGTTATTATATCGAAAGCAAACGGTGAGTGAATACCGTGACCCTTCGATTGCTTCTTTCTAAGCAACAACCTGAAAAGCCTCATTCTTTTATTTTTTTTGAATCAATACCACGACATAGGCTGTAATACCCTCTTCGCGACCTACGAAACCCATCTTTTCTGATGTTGTGGCTTTTATAGAAACATCATCTATATCTATACCCATAACCTCAGCAAGTCGTTGCTGCATTAAATCTATATAAGGATTTAATTTGGGTTTCTCGGCACAAACAGTACTATCGATATTTCCAATAGAATAACCTTTTTCTTTAAGCAGCTTAACTGTTCTCTGAAGCAAAACGGTACTATCTATATTTTTGTAATCTGCAGATGTATCAGGAAAATTATAACCGATATCGCGAAGATTTGCAGCCCCAAGTAAAGCATCACATATTGCATGTATTAGAACATCGGCGTCGGAATGACCTTGCAAGCCTTTTATATGATCAATTGTAACACCACCAACTATAAGGTCTCTTCCCTCTATTAGCTGGTGCATATCA
>JAAZCL010000167.1 GCA_012513315.1 Bacteroidales bacterium
GGAAGAAATAAAGTACAGAAATTATATACTCAGAAATTTTAATGATCTACCTCAAATGAAAAATCTTTCTGAAGAGGAAAGAGAGGCAATTGGAGTGGTTGGTCAGGTTTTGCCTTTTAAGGCAAACAACTATGTTGTAGAACAACTAATAGATTGGAATAACGTTCCTAAAGACCCAATTTACACTCTAACCTTTCCGAGAAAGGAGATGCTTTCTAAAGCTAACTATAAAGAAATTAAAAGGCTGATTGATTTAAATGATGAGGCGGCACTTAAACAAAAGGTATATGATGTACGAATGAGTCTTAACCCTAATCCTGCTGGTCAAGAGACCAATGTCCCTCAAGTTGATGGAATAAAGTTGCATGGGATGCAACATAAGTACCGTGAAACGGTTCTCTTTTTTCCTAGTCAAGGACAAACTTGTCATGCATATTGCACATTTTGTTTTAGATGGCCCCAGTTTGCAGGTATGAATGATTTGAAGTTCGCCATGAAAGAAGCCGACCTGCTTCAAAGGTATTTGTTAAAGCACCGGAAAGTGACTGACGTGTTGTTTACAGGTGGTGATCCGCTTACCGCAAAAACAAATGTTATGGCTAGATATATAGAACCCTTGCTCACAAAAGAGTTTGATCATATAAAGAATATTAGGATTGGCTCTAAAACTCTGTCATACTGGCCTTATCGTTTTCTTACCGATAAAGACGCCGATGATCTAATGGTACTTTTTGAGAAAGTGAAAAAAGCTGGAAAGCATTTGGCCTTTCAAGCTCACTTCAATCATCCGGTTGAGTTATCTACAGATGCCGTAAAGCAAGCTATCAGCAGAATTCAAAATACCGGTGCACAAATAAGAACTCAATCGCCACTTTTAAGACATATAAACGATGACCATAAGATTTGGGCTGATATGTGGGAAGAGCAGGTAGAACAGGGGCTTATACCTTATTATATGTTTGTTGCACGAGATACAGGCTCAAAAGAGTTTTTTGATGTACCATTAGAAAAAGCGTGGAATATATTCAGGAAAGCTTACAGGAGCGTAAGTGGCATTGCTCGCACTGTTAGAGGACCAAGCATGAGTGCAAATCCAGGGAAAGTTCAGATTCAAGGAATAGCTGAAGTACAAGGAGAAAAGGTGTTTGTTCTTAGATTTATACAGTGCCGTAATCCAGAATTAATTGATATTCCATTTTTTGCAAAATACGACAAGAAGGCTACGTGGTTAGATGAGTTAGTTCCTGCTTTTGGTGAAAAGGAGTTTTTTTATGAGAAAGATAATTTGCTAGGTAAAAAAGGAAGAGATTCAGATTTTATCTGGGAATAGTGAAAAGACTTGTAATTATAGCTTATTTATCAACAAAATACACAACGTTTCAAATTATTAACACAAAAAGACCTGATTTATTGCTTATTTTGCCACTCAGTCTAGCGGATTTTTATGAATTATATTATAAACAGAAAGTTATGTGACTGAAAAATAACTAGTATGGGTAGAATTATTGCTTTGGCAAACCAAAAAGGGGGAGTTGGTAAAACCACCACAACAATTAATCTAGCGGCATCATTGGCTGCCTTAGATAAGAAAGTGCTTGTAGTTGATGCAGACCCTCAGGCAAATGCTTCTTCAGGTCTTGGAGTGGATATTAAAAGTGTAGGTAGTACTATTTATGAGGGTTTGATTGGTAAATGCGCATCTAAAGATGCAATTAAACATACACCCTTTGAAAATATTGACATTATACCATCACACATCAATTTAGTTGGTGCAGAAGTTGAGATGGTGCAGATGGACAATAGAGAGAAAAGACTCCGAGATTTACTTTTGCCACAGAAAGAAAATTATGATTATATATTAATCGATTGTTCTCCCTCATTAGGTATTATAACTGTGAATGCGTTAACTGCTGCCGACTCTGTTTTGATTCCAGTGCAGTGCGAATATTTTGCACTTGAGGGTTTAAGTAAGCTCCTTAATACTATTAAGATCATAAAATCTAAATTAAACAAGATATTAGAAATTGAAGGTTTTGTATTAACTATGTATGATTCGCGCCTTCGTTTACATAATCAGATTTATGAAGAAGTAAAACATCACTTTAAAGAATTGGTGTTCACAACAGTAATTCAAAGGAATGTTACTTTGAGCGAGTCGCAGAGTTATGCACAACCTGCACTTATGTATGATGCTGGATCTAGGGGCGCAATAAATTACCTTCAGCTAGCTAAGGAGCTTTTAGAAAAAAAATCCTAACTTTGTAATTCTCATCGAACCAAAAAGATTATGGCAAAAAAGAATGCATTGGGAAGAGGATTGGATGCACTGATTACATTTAATGACAGTGATACGCAAGGATCTTCTTCTATTAATGAAGTTGAACTTAGTAAAATTGTTCCAAATCCAGATCAACCTAGAAGAACATTTGATAAAGAGGCGCTACAGGAATTGTCGGCCTCTATTATGTCAATTGGATTGGTTCAACCAATTACTCTACGAAAACTAAACGACGAGACATATGAGATAATTGCCGGTGAGCGCCGATTTCGGGCCTCACAGATGGCAGGATTGGAGTCAATTCCTGCTTATATTAAAACTGTAGACGATGACGAAACTATGGAGATGGCGTTGATAGAAAATATTCAACGTGAAGACTTAAACTCCATAGAAATAGCACTTGCATATCAAAAATTGATAAGTACCCTTTCTCTCACACAAGAACAACTGAGCGAGAGAGTTGGAAAAAAAAGAGCTACGGTGGCCAATTATCTGCGACTTCTAAAACTTCCTGCCGAGGTGCAGATGGGTGTAAAGGATAAAAAGATTGATATGGGCCATGCTCGCGCTCTTGTTACAATGAACGACCCAGTTGCACAGCTTTCACTTTATAATTTAATTCTTCAAGAAGGGCTATCTGTAAGGAATGTAGAAACTATTGTAAGAAGAGTTGGTGAAGGGCAATCTATAAATGAGTTGCTAAACTCAAAGCAAGGCAAGGCTACTTCTAATAAACAGACCACAAAAGAAAAACTACCCGACGATTTTGAGGAATTAAAAAAACATCTCTCTTCTTATTTTGACACAGATGTTCAGTTTAATTATAATAAAAAGGGAAAGGGAAAGATAACTATACCGTTTGACTCTGCAGAGGAGTTGGAGCGACTTATTGTGATGTTTGATAAAATGAAGCTGGCAGATAAATAATTACATCGTAAAATTGCACCATTATTATGATGAGAATAGCTGGAGTACTTTTTTCTCTGTTATTATTTTTTGCTTCTCAACTGGAGGGACAGGTTACTCAACCTCAACAAACAATACAACCTGTTGAGATAACTGATAATGATACCGTAATTATTATAAAGACAGAAACGTCTATAGAAAACGGATCTACATTAGAACAAAAAGCTGATAGTATTATTCGTTTTACCTCTTCGGATTCTTTTACTGCACCATCTTATATGTTTAAGCCATCTCCTAGAAAAGCGGTTATATATTCTGCCATTTTTCCAGGGTTGGGACAGGTATATAATAGGCAGTACTGGAAACTACCAATATTATATAGTGGTTTTGTGGGGTTTACTTATGCAATAACTTGGAATAATGGTTATTATAAAGACTATCTTGGCGGATACCAAGATATAATGGATAGTAATCCAGACACGAACAGGTGGCACAATATGCTGCCATATGGCATGGATGTGGAATCGGTTGATACACAATGGTTCGCTGATGTGTTAAAGCAGAGGAAAGATTATTATAGATACTATAGAGATTTAAGTATAATAGGAACAGTTGCTCTTTATTTGCTTGCAATTGTTGATGCTTATGTAGATTCACAACTATATGATTTTGATATGAGTCCAGATCTTTCTATGAGAATTAGTCCTGCTATTTTAAAAGAAGAAAGGACTAATTATAATGGAAACTCATATGGATTACAATGGAGCTTTAGCTTCTAGAATTAGTTATAATCTTATGATTAAAAATATTTTATTTACAACGTTTTTCCTTTTAGGGAATTTTGTTTCTAATGCAAATACTCACTTAGTATTGGCTAACGCAACAATTTCAGATTCAGTTAACCAAAATGTAAAAGTTAAAGCTCAAACAGCATTAAAGGATTCCATAACCGACAATTCAATTGTTTATCCCGAAAGTATGAGCGAAGAGTTGTCTGATCTGCTAGGAGCTTGGCAATTAGAGCTGTCTGCTGATGATCTAGAATGTATAAGAGGTCAAAATGTAATCTTCCATGATACTGTATATGCCAATAGGTTATATAGAATGCCAACAGTAATGGAATTGTCATATAATCAAGTTGTGAAGTCTTATATAGAAATGTACTCTTCGCGTAGACGAGAACAAGTGAGTTATATGTTGGCATTAGGAGAATACTATTTTCCAATGTTTGAAGAAGCTCTAGATAGACATGGCTTACCTCTTGAGTTAAAATACTTGCCAGTTATAGAATCAGCATTAAATCCAATTGCAGTTTCGCGTGCAGGTGCAACTGGTTTGTGGCAATTTATGCTTAGAACAGGCAAGAGCTATGGTTTGGAGGTTAATAGTTTGGTTGATGAGCGTCGTGATCCATATAAATCTACAGATGCAGCTGTTAAATACCTTAAAGATCTATACACAATTTATGGCGATTGGAACTTAGTGATTGCTGCATATAATTGTGGACCAGGAAATGTTAATAAGGCAATTGCACGAAGTGGGGGTAAACGCGATTACTGGGAGATTTATTACCGTCTTCCCAAGGAAACACGTGGATATGTTCCTGCTTTTATAGCTGCTAACTATATAATGAATCACTATGTAGACCATAATATTTGTCCTGCTCATAATTATGGAAGCTCGTTAATCCTAGATACAATTCATGTGAGTGAACAGATTCATCTTGAACAGATCTCTGGTGTTTTAGATATTCCACTTAGCGAGATTAAAAGGTTAAATCCACAATTTAAAAGTGATAGGATTCCGGGTAATGCTAAGCCATATGCGCTTGTACTTCCTAGTGATAAGATGTTTGCTTATATAGA
>JAAZCL010000168.1 GCA_012513315.1 Bacteroidales bacterium
GATATAGGTATTTACATTGCCAACTTTACCCGATAGCTTACTAAAAAATGAATCTTTAAAACTTGCCATTATATTTGATTTATTAATACTTACAAGATAATGAAAATTAGTTAAATATCAAAGAGATATAGTCCCAATTTGACCTATGTTTGGCTTATAATTCACATAGGTTTTCCTTATTGTAACATAAGGCAACCATAAGGGAAATATAAGGGAACCATATGTTAACTATATGTTAACTATAAGTTACGTATAAGGGTAATTGGGAGGAGGTTCTGAACCGACATTTAGCATCATCAGGAGCTGTTTTGGTGAAGGGGTGCAAATGGTGCGGTAAAACGATGACCTCATCAAGAGCAGCAAACAGTATTTTATATATGCAGGATGCAGATAAATCAAGGTCATATATGGATTTAGCTGATACTCAACCTTCGTTATTATTAAAGGGTGATACTCCGAGGCTTATAGATGAATGGCAAATGGCCCCTGTGTTGTGGGATGCGGTGAGGTTCGAGGTTGATCAGAGGCAGGCGGTAGGACAATTTATTTTAACTGGCTCATCTGTTCCAAAAGATGGTGTAACAGCACACACGGGCACAGGAAGAATTTCTCAAATGCTAATGAGACCAATGAGTCTTTTCGAATCAAAAGAATCTGATGGTTCTGTTTCATTAAAATCATTATTTGAATCCAACTTAGAAATATCTTCAACTTCCACTTTGAGTATAGAAGATCTTGCTTTTGCAATATGTAGGGGAGGGTGGCCCGCTTCAGTTTCTTTGCCTAAGGAGTATGCATTAGATACATCAATCAATTATATTGAAGCTATTATCAATGAAGATATATCTACTGTTGACGGCATAGATAAAAATCCCGAAAGGGTTAGGCTGTTACTTAGGTCTTTAGCAAGAAATATTGCAACCATGGCAACTAATACAACTATCATTAATGATATGCAAACCAATGATTTGTCTATGACCCCTCCTACATTAGACATTTATTTGAATGCCTTGAGAAGAATTTTTGTTATCGAAGATCAACCTGCATGGTCGCCTGCAATAAGATCGAGAACTGCTATAAGAACATCTTCAAAAAGGCATTTTGTTGATCCTTCTATAGCCACAGCAGTATTGGGAACTAATCCGATGGGCATATTGAAGGATTTCAATACTTTTGGTTTTTTGTTTGAGTCGTTATGTACCCGCGATTTGAGAATATATTCTGCTGCAATTGGTGGAAATGTTTTTCATTATCGCGACAGATATAACCTTGAGGCAGATATTATTGTTTCTCTTCGAGATGGTAGATGGGCAGCAATAGAAGTGAAAATGGGGCAAAAACAAATAGAAGAAGCTGCCGAGAATTTATTAAAACTAAAAGAAAGAATAAATACCGACAAAATGGGCGAGCCATCCTTCCTGATGGTACTTACTGCAGGTGAATTTGCATATAAACGAAAAGATGATGTACTGATTGTTCCAATTGGTTGTCTTAGGGATTAACTGCTATAGGCGCTGTTTTTAGACAATAGCATATGTCTTGTTATTGTAATAATTACAATTAATTTTCATATCTTGTAAAATGATAATTCAAATAATTATTTAGTTAATACAATAGAAACAAATGATTCCTATATATAACCTTGGAATCTTTTTTATTTATCTAATATTTTTTGCAGTAAATGAGAGCAAAAGAGTACCTTGAGATCAACAAAAGTAAGATCTTATATTATGATATTGTGAAAAGCGCAATAGATGCCTTGAGTCTATTGCGCAATAGTAAAAGAAAAACAAGAGAGTATTTTAACCGTTATCTTTTTGCTGATGCCCGGCAAATGTCACAAAAGGAAGATTTTGTGCTAAGAGAAGGTGAGGTGGATTTTGAAGATGTAAAACATGTGCGTTTTGAGATTATGAATGCAGTTTTTAATGACGAGTCTTTTATTTTTGCTTACAATATAATAGTAATGCAGAAAAATGATTATCATAAACTTCTCCAGCTTAATTGCTGTAAAATAAAAGAGATAAACTCCGAGACCATATCTAATATTGAGAGGATTTGCAGTATGTATAAAGAAGATTATCCAAAACAACATTTGTGCGATTATCTTATAGACAGTAAAAATGAAGAATATGCCCGCAGTAAAAATTGTTTTTTTAATGGCGATTCAGATTGGTGGAAAGAAATTTTTGACAAGGCTTATGAGCAATTTGATATCATCCGTGTTAAGCTAGTGAATGGTTTTGACGAACAAAGTTTTGTTGAGAGTATTTGTACCGGCGATAAAAAGATGAATCATGAAGTTATAGAGCTGGTAAGCTATATGCTTAAAAATTATAGTTACGATTTGGATGAGATACAGATTAGAAGGTACAGATTATTATCTGAATCTTTAAAAATTACATATAGTCTGAAGCAAAGTGAATCTAATATGCTTGCAGAACCAATGACTGCGAGGGAAAACAATAAAGAAAGGAATGAAGAAAGCGAAATTGATAAATTAAAGAACGAGATTGATAGGTTAAAAAGCGAGAATGAGAGATTAAAAGATGCCAATGTAATGCCATGCTCACAACAGGCTATGGCATTTATTTACTTGTTAAATCTTATAGGAATTAATACAGAGAACACAAAAAAATCTATTATAGCC
>JAAZCL010000169.1 GCA_012513315.1 Bacteroidales bacterium
AGAGCTACGACGAAAAGACAGTTCGCAAACGCTGGAAAAAAGATAGCAATGAGCATATGCAGCAACTCACAGAGCTACTAAAACAAACAGATGACTTTTCTTCTGCCAATCTTGAATCCGTTGTTAAAGAATGGATACAAACCAACGAGTTGCATATGGGTAATATAATGAATGCATTCCGACTTGCTATTGTGGGAGAAAGTAAAGGTCCGCATATGTTCAACATAACCGAACTAATTGGTAAAGAAGAAACTATAAAAAGAATGGAGCTTGCCCTTGACAGGCTCCCTCAGAGTGAAGAATAAATAAACTGGCAAAACTATGGAGATTGATTTTGTAGTGACTTGGGTGGATATGGACGACCCAAAATGGAAGGAAGATTTTAAAAAGTATTCAGGCAAAATAGACAATACCAAAAACGAAGTTTCGGAAGCACGCTTTCGCGATTATGGCTTTTTAATATACTGGTTTAGGGGGGTAGAAAAATTTGCCCCCTGGGTTAGAAAAGTTCACTTTGTAACATGCGGACAAAAACCCGAATGGTTAAATGAAAACCATCCAAAGTTGTCTCTTATAAATCATTCAGACTATATACCTGAAAGATATCTGCCAGTATTCAACTCGTCACTAATAGAGATATATCTTCATAAGATACCAGGATTAGCAGATAACTTTGTTTATTTTAATGACGATTTTTTCATCATTAACAATATCGCTAAAGAAAGATTTTTTAAAAACGGACTCCCCAACGATATAGCCGCTTTTCGTTACAACTCTGGAATGGGGCTATGGTCGAAATGTCTGATAAATAATATCAAGATTATTAATGAGCGTTTTGATAAACGTACTATACTAAAACGTGATCATGATAAGTGGTATCACCCCGAATATGGAAAAAAATCGAGAATCACGCGATTATTAAAACCTTACGACAAGTTTGTTACACTTATTACGCCTCACAATGCACAACCCTACTTAAAGTCTACATTTGAGGATGTATGGGATTATGCGGGCGACAGACTAACGAAAGCTTCTGAAAATCGTTTCAGGAGCCCCGACGACTACACACAAGAGCTGTTTCGCACATGGCAGATATGTCAATCAAACTTTGAGCCTTACAATACATACAAGGACACAAAAATGTTTCCTTTAGTACTCAGATCAAGGCAGGCTATAAAAGCCATATATGATCAAAAATACAAACTCATCTGCTTAAATGATAATGCTCATATCAGGAATTACGAGAAGGTTATGCAAGAACTAGAGAAAGCATTTGACACAATTCTACCTGAGAAATCGGGATTTGAATTATAAAAAAATATCAATCTGTATTATAGCTCAAAAGAAGATTTAGTAGGGAATAAACTATTAAGAAAAGGCTCTACCCTAGCACGGTCGGCATCTGTTGCATGATGACTATCGTTTAAACAAAACAAATATGGATTATACTTCTTAATGAAGTACATAAAGTTTGGTTTATGAAGACGAATCCTGCATGATTCATTTCTTGTCACATACCGAAGCCTCCCTTTACCTACAGCCAAAGCATAGTAAAGATAAATAATACGCTGGATATCTTTCTCACTCCTTAGATGATGAGTTATGGTAGCACCAATCTCCTGACGGAATACTTCATCTGATGCACGTTGATAATCTGATTTTAAGTAAGAATCTATATTATGATGTGGTATACCCGAATAATATTTACCAAATCTCTCATCAATGAGTAAGGCAGCCCTTTCAATGGTTTTTCTGTAAATATTTGTATGCATTTTCAAAACTCTCCTGAATCTATTAAGCCATTTATTACTATGGGTACGCTGCAGCCTAACAATAGGTAAGCCCTCTTTAGTGAAAAAGAAATCGGGAGAAACTTCAGTATTAATAAACATATCATCATTGGAATACAAAAAATGCTCAGATAAGCCAGGTATTTTGTATAGAGAATGTTCTATTATTACCGAATTATAACAAGGTAATGCTTCAGGGGGAATTAGCTCACGTATATCAACAATTTCAACTCTGTCGTTCTGTAAATTTAGCCACTTTGGTTTTTGTCCATCGGTAACAATAAATATTTTTCGAATCCAAGGTGCATTTTTTTCTACCGATCGCAACGAATATATTAATTCATTATTATCGGCATTACGTGCTTTTGATGTTGCCTCAGTATTATGGTTGACATCCTCACCTAGAAATTGTTTTTTTTTATTCAACCACTCCTCGTCACTACCGTCTACCCACAGATAAACCAAATCTATATCATACTGCCCTGTATAGCTTGTCATATTCATTAAAATGCTGCTCGTATGAAAATATTTGAGCATATTCTTTTTCTTTCTCAATTAAAGTATTGTTTTGATAGAACTTATCTAAATTATCTTCTATCAATTGTTTCATTTCAATTGGATTAAAATTCTTCCAAAAATAAGCAAACTCGCCTCCAATCTCTTTCAAACTAGTTTCTTCAGAAGTAAACACGGGTTTGCCAAATTGCATAGCCTCAATAACCGGTAAACCAAACCCTTCAAGAAGAGAAGGGAATAAAAAGGCCTGACAATTTTGATACATCCAAACCTTTTCTTCATGTGTTACAGGACCTCTTAAAGTTACATTTCGAATTTTCTCCTGTTCTATACGACGTTTTATTAAATTAGCATAGCTATTTTGTTTTATATCAGCCTGCACCCCCGTGATATAAAGATGTCTATCGGGCATCAGTTTCATTAAGTCCAATAAAACATGGAAGTTCTTCTTCGGGTTTATAACTCCAAGTGTAAAGAAAAAAGGCTCAAATATTTGGAACCCCGGCTTTACAGCCAAATCATTATTAATCAATGGCACTCTGTTATATATTACCTTACACTCTTTACCCTTTAAATTAAGGTTGCTTTCTACCTCTTTTTTTGTAAAATGTGAAATACAAACGATCTCATTAGCTCGGTCAACTTTGTTTTGAATCTTTTTGAATCTCTTGCGCCTGCTATTTGCAGTTTTCTCATATAAAAAATTCAAATCGTGTATTGTAAGTATATATTTGACATCCCTATTCATTGGTTTAAACCTACTTAACTGATGAATTGAGTGCCATACTTCGTATTTAGGAAAGGGTAAAAGTTTGTTTTTACGGAGAATGTTTGAAGAAGATATATAGTGTACTTCATTTCCAAATTCACCAAAATATTTGCTAGGGACTAGTAATGTTAAATCGTATGGAAAAGAATCTGATTTATAATTCTCTTTAAAGTAGTTACCGTAACTAAGAGCTATTTGCCCCAACCCTGAATAAATATTTTTAAGTGAAGATAGATCTACAAGTAGTCTTTTTTTCATTCTAAAACAGAAAATATAATTAACTTTGTATATTGGCCATTTGCATAATAGACGATTACAAAAGTAATCTAATAAATTCAAATACAAAAACCCCTAAAAAAAACTGTAAACTTTAGGGCTAAACATATAAAAGAAACAATACATAGTTTTGATTGTTGTAATTACAATTTTCAAAGTTAACACAT